>NZ_JAKUFT010000085.1:0-19715 GCF_022663605.1 Bacillus cereus group sp. BfR-BA-01379 | reverse complement strand
CCTGGTCCAACCTCCACAAAAACATTTTCCGTATCCGATAGTAGATGCTTAATTCCCTCAGAAAATTTCACTACATGTCGCAGATGATTCACCCAATAATCTGCACTTTTTGCTTGTTCTTCCGTAATCCATTCTCCTGTAAAATTGGATATAAACGGTATTTTAATGTCATGGAAATTAATTTCTTTTAACTTCTTTCCATAGGTATCTAAAATTGAGTCCATCATGGATGAATGAAAGGCATGGGAAGTTGCAAGTTTTTTAAACTGAAAACCTTTCCTAATCAATTCCCCCTCAAAAGTATAGATTGCCTCATCAGAACCTGAGATTACGCATGATATTGGACTATTCACCGCGGCAATAGATACATCTTGATTCAATAGTGGTAAAATTTCATTTTCCGAAGCCATTACACTTATCATGCTTCCTTTAGGTAATTGCTGCATTAAGGTCGCCCGCTCATACACCAACTGTAGCGCTTGCTTTAATGAGAACACTCCCGCCAAACAAGCAGCCACATATTCCCCTATACTATGTCCAATCATGCCGTCCGGATAGATGCCCCATTCCATTAGTGTTTTTGCTAATGAGTATTCAAAAATAAATATTGCAGGCTGAGTATTAGATGTTTGATTTATATCATCTCTCATTCTAGCGTCTAGGTCCTTTGGGTATAAGACTTCCTTCCAATCAATCCCACTAATCTCTTCTAAAATCTCGCAACAAAGATTCACTTCATCTCGAAATCTCTTCTCTTCTTTATATAAATTCAATCCCATATTTACATATTGCGCCCCCTGCCCGGGAAACATGAAAATTATTTGCTTACTACCGCCATCACAAATATTAGTTTGAACCTTAGCAGAATTTTGATTAAAAAATTCTTGCTTCGCTTCCTCTATATCTGAAACCACTAATGTTCTTCGATATTTTAAATTTTTCCTTCCATTTAAAAGTGTATAAGCTACATCAGCCAAATTTATATTATTGTTATGATTTAAATATTCAGCCAACCTTTTAGTTTGCTCTTCAAGAGATTTTTTCGTTTCTGCAGAGAAAGAAAGTAATTGATATCTCCTGCTCTGCTCCGAAGCTGCTCTTTGGGGAGGCTCCTCAAGTACAATATGGGCATTTGTTCCCCCCATACCAAATGAACTTACTCCCGCTCTTAAAGGAAACTGTGGGTTCTTCCATCCCGCCAATGTATCCTGTACATAAAATGGACTATTACCAAAATCAATTTTTTCATTTGCTTTCTCGTAATTAATACTTGGTGGAATCATGCGATGCTCTAAAGCAACTACAGTTTTTATCAAACCGGCTATACCTGCAGCGTTATCAAGATGTCCAATATTCCCTTTAACCGATCCAATACCACAAAAGTTATTCTTCTCTGTATTAAATGCCAACTTCAAAGCTTCAACCTCAATTGGGTCACCTAGCATTGTTCCCGTACCATGAGCCTCTACATATGATATACTTTCAGATTCTACCTCGGCCATGTGATGAGCTGCTCTAATAACAGCAGCTTGTCCCTCTACACTTGGCGCATTAAAACTAACCTTATCAGCGCCATCATTATTTATTGCGGATCCTTTCACAACAGCATGGATGAAATCTCCATCGACAATCGCATCCTCCATACGCTTCAAAACAACAATTCCCGCTCCATTTCCATTGACCGTTCCTCTAGCATTAGCATCAAAAGGTCTACAGTGTCCATCTGGTGAAAGAATCATACCATCCTTGTATAAATATCCTCTTTTCTCAGGTAATGTAAGTGAAACTCCTCCAGCCAAAGCAATGTCACAATCTCCACTTAATAGCGCTTGACATGCCAAGTGCACAGCAACCAACGAAGATGAACATGCAGTTTGAACTGTATAACTAGGACCTCTCAAATTTAACTTATGTGATAATCTGGTACCGAAAAATTGAGAACCATTTAAAAATTCCGCTTCTTTTATAAAGTCTTTCGCTCCATGATATACCGTTTCTAACCAATATAAGTTTGTAGCTGCTCCAATATAAGTACCAATTAAACCATTAAAGGTATCCGGAAAGTAAGCACTACTCTCTAATGCCTCCCAAGCACACTCGTGCAAAATTTTCAGCTGTGGATCCATTACCTCTAATTCCCTAGGTGAGTAATTAAATAATTTATTGTCGAACCATTCTGTTCCTGTAATAGCCCCACCAGCCTTTATATAATTGGGATTCTGGATCGTTTCTAGATCAATTCCTCCTTTCTGTAACTCCTTATCTGTAAAGAAAGTTACAGATTCTACACCATTCTTCAAATTTTCCCAGAATTCATTTATAGTATCTCCACCAGGAAATCTGCAAGACATTCCAATAATAGCAATCTCTATACCATTTCTTATCGGTTCCTGTGCACTATCATTCATTCGAATCCCTCTTTCTTTGACGTCTCTGTTTCAACCTATTCTTCGATTCCTTTATTACCTGAACTCTATTTGAGTTCATTTCTTCCTGTACCCTGCTCTTAGCAGTCATCTTTAATTGCTGGGATAGAGAATAAATTGTAGGATATCTAAATAACATCATCACAGTTATGTCAATGTTCAAATCATTTTTCAATCGTTCATTTACTTGAATAATATTCAGTGAATTACCACCAAGTTCGAAGAAATGATCATAAATACCGACCTGCTTTACCCCAAGTACCTGTTTCCAGATTTCCGCTATCATTTTTTCTAAATTCGTTCCAGGTGCCATATAAGTAGTACCTAACGATATATAATTCTCATCATCCCTTTCTTGCAAGGCTCTTACGTCGACTTTGTCGTTATTCGTTAAAGGCATACTCTCTAATTGCACAAAATGTGACGGAATCATATATTCAGGTAACTTATTCCTCAAATAATTCCTTAATTCTGTACTGGTAACCTCTTGGTTTGCAATTAGATACGCACACAAATAGCTTTCATTACTTTGATTTTGTTTTGCAACAACAATTGCATTCTCAATAGATTTATGATTTAAAATATGGTTTTTTATTTCATCTGGCTCTACTCGGACTCCCTTAACCTTTACCTGATGGTCAATCCTTCCAATATACTCGATGTCCCCATTAGGAAGCCACCTTGTAAGGTCTCCCGTTTTATACATTTTCTCACCTGGAATAAATGGATCCGATATAAATTTTTCATCTGTCAAATCTGACTTATTGATATATCCCCTTCCTACACCTGCTCCAGCGATATATAACTCCCCAGTCACACCAATAGGTACAGGATAATAATCTTGATTTAAAATATATGCCCTATAGTTACTTAGAGGTTTACCTATTGGTATGCTCGAACTCTCTTCATTTTCATGACAAATATAGTATGTTGAAAAAATTGTCGTCTCGGTTGGACCATACAGATTAATAATCATCTCAGCATTAACAGTACTCTTTAATTGATTATAAAGACTCTTTGAAAAGACCTCACCGGCTACAAGAACATATTTAAGCGATTGACTTGTAACAATATTATCTATTAAAACTTTCAAATGGGTAGGTACGGCACCCAAGACATTAATTTTGTTTCTCTCAATAAAGTTCCACATATTTCTTGGCTCAACGATTAGCTCTTCCTCAGGAATATATAACCTTCCCCCAGAGAGAATCGGGAGAAGAATTTGTTGAACAGAAACATCGAATGTGATTTTCGCTAGTAATAAATGATTCATTTCTTGATTAAATTTTAATTTTCGAATGAGTCCTATCAACTGATTCACAATATTTTTGTGTTCGACCATAACCCCTTTAGGGTTACCAGTTGTTCCAGAGGTATAAATTACATATGCCAAATCTTCGGGCTGGTTTATGCTTTCAAGATGACAACCATCTTCTTTACAATTTATTTCATCATCCAACCTAATTATTTCCTGTTCAAAAGTAAATCGTTCCTTCATATTATTTCGGGCCAGAATCAACTGACAATCACTGTCTCTTAAAAAATATTTTATCCTGCTTATTGGAAGAGTGGGATCAATCGGCAAAAATGCCCCTCCTGCTTTTAGCACACCGAGAACTCCTATGACCATTTCTAAGGAAGGCTCTGCAATAAGTCCAACAATGCTATTTCTTTGCACTCCCTTTTTTCTTAAGGTGCGGGCCAGTTGATTTGCCCTTGCATCCAGCTCAGAGTACGTTAGTGTCCTCTCTTTATATACGATGGCTTTTTCTGATGGATTTTCTTTCACTTTCTGCTCAAATATATCCTGCACCGTCATTTGATACGAATATTCATCCGTCGTATTATTAAATTCAGAAAGAATAGTTTTCATCTCTGCTTCAGACATCATCTGAATATCTTGTAATGGTATATCCATCTTTTCGGTAATCTCATCAAGTATATAAATAAAATGTTCTGCTAATCTTTGCACTGTATCCTTCTTAAATATATCCTTACGATACTTCCACTTAAAATGCATATCTTCATTAATTTCTAATACATGAATGAACATATCAAATTGAGTCATACTACTTTCAAATGGAAATTTACGGAAAGTTAAATCCCCTGTATCCTTAAAGAAACACTCATCATTATCCAAAGAAAACATAATATCAAATATTGGATTTCTCCCTGTATTTCGATAAACATCAACTTCATTTACTAACAATTCAAACGGATAGTCTTCATAATCAATGGCTTTTATTGTATTATCCTTCACTTCATCCAGAAAATTCAGAAACGTTTTTTTGCGACACGGGAAATTCCTTATTACTACCGTATTCACAAACATACCAATAATCCGTTCCAAACCTGGACGAGATCGGCCAGCTGTAGGGGTACCAATCGTAATATCTTCTTTACCCGTATATTTTAAAAACAATACATTTAAAGCAGCAAGTAGCACCGTATATAGGGTTGTCCCATTCTCCTTCGCTATCTTTTTCAAACGCTTTGTCAAATCGTATCCTGCCATAATTGGTACATAATCACTATCATAAAGTTGCACCGGATGTCGTGGATAATCTGTATTTAACTCTAGCAATGGGGGTTCCTCTTTAAATATATTTAGCCAATACTTTTCTTTACTCTTAAAATCATCAGTCTGAAAAAACTCTCCCTGCCATACTGCGTAGTCTCTATATTGTAATTTAACCGGAGGTAAGTCTTTGTTTAAATAACTATCATAAAATTCCTCCATAATTATATCCATCGATATACCATCAAAGACAATATGGTGAGCATCAGTTAACAGTAAATGCTTATTTTTTCTGATTTTAATAACTTTGACTTTAAATAGAGGCGTTTGTTCCAAATTAAAAGGTGTAGTAAACCCATGTACATACTCCATTAATTCTTCTTCCGATGCTTCAACGATATCAACAATAACCTTTAATGTAGGATGTACATACTGCACCACTTGTCCATTGATGAATGAAAACGATGTACGTAAAGATTCATGACGATCAACAAGATGTTGGAAAGCTCTCACCAACATATCATATTCGAGATCACCCTCTATGATTGTCCCAGATGGTAAATTATAAGCTACTGAATCACGATTAAGTTGCCACATAATAAATAGCCTTTTTTGCTGTGATGAAACAGGATAGTATTCTCTTGCTTCAACAGGTAATATAATTGAACTTTTATGTTGTTCCCCATCCAGTATTAGAGTTGTAAATTCTTTTATAGTTGGCTTTTTAAACATTTCACTTAAGTGTATATTCACGGCAAATTCTTGGTTAACTTTCAATATAATCGAAGCAGCATTTAAAGAATGCCCACCTAACTCAAAAAAATTATCATACACTCCTATCTTTTGAATATTAAGAACATCTCTCCATATATGTGCAACCTTTTTTTCCAATTCGCCTTCTGGTGCAACATAATCGAAGTCTGATACTGGATCCAAGTTGGACACTGGCAATGCTTTACGATCAATTTTCCCGTTTTGATTGAGTGGCATTTTTTTCAGTTGAGTGAAGTAGGTTGGCACCATGAAATTCGGCAAACTTTTAATAAGGAAATTTCTTAATTCTGAGTTTGTTATATTCACATTGGCAACAAAATAAGCACTTAATACTTTCGTACCGAAAGTATCTTCGATTGCAACAACAACAACCTCATCTACATCTGGATGCTTCATAAGACAAGTCTCTATCTCCCCAACTTCTACCCGAAACCCCCTTATTTTCGTAAGATTATCTTTCCTTCCAATAAATTCAATATTCCCATCAGGCATCCACCTTGCCATATCTCCTGTTTTATAAACTTTTTTTGAGGTGATTTTCGGAAACTCTACAAATTTTTCTCTCGTTAAATCTGGAGCATTATAATACCCACGTGCCAATCCAACCCCAGCAATACACAGTTCTCCCGTTATGCCAATAGGTACAAGATTCATCTCTTGATCAACAATATATATTTCAACATTATTAAGAGGCTTTCCGATTGGAATCACCTTCAATTGTTCTATCTCTTGATTACTAACTCTATAGAAAGAGGCTAAATCCGTGCATTCCGTGGGACCATACGTATTTATAATTTCGCCCTTGAAATTTATTGATTTAACTAAAGGTTTGAGTTTTTTACAATTTATCGATTCACCACCTAAAAAAATACGCTTCAACGTGATTAACCTACTAAAATTATTTCTCTCATTATAATCAACCAATGGATAAAAACCACTTGGGGTACAATTAACGCTCGTAATTTTATGAACATTTATATAATCAGACATTTTATTGTAATCATACATACCCGACTCAAAAAGGTGCAATCGCCCGCCTTTTATCAATGGAGCAAATAGATTTTTATGCGCTGTATCGAAACTAATTGGGGCAATTAATAATACATTATCAGTTGGATTCATATCAAATTCATTGGTATACCAGTTGAGCAAATTCATAAATGAATTTCTTTTCACCATAACTCCTTTAGGGTCACCGGTGCTTCCAGATGTATAAAGAACATACATTAAGCTCTCTAATGGGATTTTCAACTCTAAATTCCCACTCATTTCTATAGGTGTACCGTCTCCCAAAGTTGTATCTATATCAACAAATCTAGTGTTTTCATTTATAAAATTAAATTCATTATTGCTGCACTTCAAAATGATATCTACATTAGAATTACTTAAAAGATAATTAATTCGTTCATTTGGATAGTTTGGATCAATGGGTAAATATGCAGCTCCTGCCTTTAAAACACCTAATATACCAATTGGAAGTTCAAGCGATCTATCTAACATAATTCCTATTACAGAATCTTGTTCAGCTCCTAATTCAACTAATTTATGTGCTATATGATTTGCTTTTATATTTAATTCCTCGTAAGTTAAATTTTGATTTTGGTAAAAGACTGCTAGCTTATGTGGACTTTTAGCTACTTGAAATTCAAATAAGTCAACAACAGATTTATCCTGAGGAAAACTTGATGTTGTGTTGTTAAACTCATTTAGAATACGATTTCTCTCATTGGATAAAATATCGATTTCAGCGAGCCTTATACTCGGATTAGCTACTACTGCTTTTAACAAATGAGTCAGTTGATCTATAACTCTTCCAATTAAGTCTCCTACACTTTCTTTACAAGTGATACAACACTCTATTTTATTTCCATGCCATTTAAAATTAAAGACGGTATCTGCATTTGTATAATGATTGGAACTATTATGTTGAATATTTTCAAACTGTATGACTGTACGAGGATTCAGTTTATTAGAATTTGTATTCTCATCTCCTAAAAGTTTTGCTAATCGCTTATGCGATACTTTCTGATTTTTATTTGCCTCTGTAATGTTTTGTTGTACTTTCAATAGAAGCTCTTTAAATGTCATATTACTATGGACATTACTTCGTATAATCAAAAGATGATCATAATATGCTGTACCAGATTTTGATTGAATTACTGGCGTTCCAATAGAAACATCTTTACTATCCGTGTATATTGAGAGTAAATATTTCACACTAGCAATCAAAATGATAAATATTCCATATTCAGAATGATTACTTATTTCACTAATTTTATGTGATATGTTTTCTGACAATCTATATGTAAATACTTTTTCTTCCTGATTTTTCACACCAACTTTTTTATTAAAATTTACAAAACTACTCATTTCTAAATCCGTTGTTAGTTGATCCAACCAAAACTTCTCCTCTTTAGTTAACAAATCTGCATTATAAACATCATTGCTCATAATAATCTCCTCTCCCAACCAATGTTGAATTAATAAGATTTATAATATCAATGTAATTTTCATTAATAAAAAAGTGATCTCCTGGATAGCCATAAACAAGCGTATCTCTCGAAGTAAACTCACACCATTTTTTCATGCATTCCTCAGTAACATCGTCCACCTTACCGTACATTGCAGTAATACACGTATTTAACTTGTACAATTCATTACTGAATTTATATTCTTCTATCAATTTAAAATCAGATCTTAAAATTGGTATAAATATATCCATTAACTGTTGATTATTAAGAATCTCTTTTGGAGTACCATTTAAATTTAATATCACATCTTTAAATTCTTTTTCTGGTAAGTTAGACACTTTTTGTTCTCTAATAAAATTAGGAGGCTTTATACCTGATAGAAAAATATGCACAGGAGCATTGAGATTTCTACTTTCTATTTCCTTACAAAGTTCATAAGCGATAAGTCCTCCCATACTGTGACCAAAAAACGCGTAATCACAATTACCTACAACTTTATATATATATTCGAATATATCATTAACAGCGTGATTCATATCATCATAACAATCTTCTTGAAATCTTATACCCCTTCCCGCGTATTGAATTGGTTTCAATTCAATACTAGGATGTAAATAATTTTTCCACTTACTATATATCGAGCCGGATCCACCAGCATAAGGGAAACAAAAAAGTATCGTATTATTCATATACTCTCCTTTCCTATGAATCAAAATTATTTACTAAATTTTAAAAGGCTCTATAGAACTTAATTAGCCACCTAACATCTCCCAATTTTTTTATTAATCTAGCTCCCATTTATATTTTAGGGTGCAATCAGGAATTATCTTTGGTAAACCATTAAATTTCCATACAGCCTATGTAGCACAACACGTATAATTATCTATTTCCCTTTCACTTTATTCCAAAATGGTATCCGTCCTTGTATATCATCTATTACAGAAGAAAATCCTGGTGCAGTGGAAAAAAAGAACCCTGTACAATGATGCGCTTTTTGATATTCTTCATCTTTCATTAAAATAAGATGGGCCTTCTTTATGTTAAAGTGTGGAACAGCCGGGAACAGATGATGTACCAAATGGTATGAGTTTCTATGAGGATGTATGAGAAAGCGCTCAAACCAATTCCCAAAAGAATTTCTTGATGCAAATATCTCATTTTCTGATTCTAGTCCTGCATGTTCGGCCATTTCAGCCCAATATTTTAGCATTTGAAAAGTTGTTAAAAACGGAACTACCCAAAATAAAATCAACTCTTTCCAGAAACCGAAAACAATTGAACAAATAATGATAGCGCACCAATATAGGGTTCTGATTATTTGATCAAATCTAGGTTCCTCTTTTGCATATGCTGTTACTTTGATCATTCCAATCAAATAATTTGGCACATGTACTAAGAACAAAGGCTTTAAGCAATGCTGAATAAAAAATTTCATTTTATTTTTAGTCGGTTTATCTAATCCAACAATTTGATACCTTTGCTTATCAGGATCTATCTCACTCCATAAATACCTGTGGTGATTCATGTGACTCTTACAATATGCTTTATAAGAAATCATTATCGGATAAGCAGCAAATAAACAC
This sequence comes from Bacillus cereus group sp. BfR-BA-01379, assembly GCF_022663605.1. Taxonomy (NCBI): domain Bacteria; kingdom Bacillati; phylum Bacillota; class Bacilli; order Caryophanales; family Bacillaceae; genus Bacillus; species Bacillus cereus group sp. BfR-BA-01379. The sequence goes on along the minus strand of NZ_JAKUFT010000085.1, from coordinate 9,943 downwards.
GCAACCCACTTATTTAATTTACGATTTTTAAAAAGCATACGATGACTTGACTCATGCATCATAATATCAAGGCCACGCATACGGCTACCAATAATAACAATACTAATCAAATACATCCACATAGTTGGGATAAAATAATTCAAGGCAATTACTAAGGACACAATACCCCAATCTAATCCTATGGCAAAAAAATTATACCAATTGTTAGCTTTTTGTAATTCGCGAATTTCCAAGTTGATTTCTTTCGAAAAACGATGCTTCTCTAACTCTTTCTTTTGACCTTCCCCTAAATCGGTAGTTCCTCTAATCATGTTATTAACTCCTTTATATAGAAATTAATGCTTTTGATTTATATCAGGAATCCTTAACAAACACCCTTAAACTCTCAAAATTTTATACTCTAATTGATTATTTAAAGCGAACAATCCAACAGTTTTTATAAGCATATTAACTCTTAGTTAAATATTCATATCCTTTTTTATTTTGTAGGTATCAAAAAAACACCCATGAATCTCAAAAACTAAATCTTTTTTTCAGTAATTAATTTATCAATCCCACTTTTAATAGGAACTACGTTTTGTTCTATATTAGACATAATATGGAATTGCATCTTAGACTTTGCATTTACAGATGAATGAACTCTCACACCTGGATCAAATCCAAATACAAAATATTTGAGAATCTCATCATTTTCCATTGAAATCCAAACACCATATCCATAGTGTAAACTGTTATTCTTCACATAAGGAGTTAACAACTGATTAGTGTACTCTTTATTTAGGAGTTTCCCATTAAATAATCCGTTCCAAAATTCTCCTAAATCTAAAACTGTTGTAAAAGCCCCTCCATCTGGACCACCAACTATAGGAACTGAATAGATATTAGTTCTCCAAGTGTTATCATCTTCATTATCTATATATCCAAGTGCAGTTCGTTCCGGCAGTTGATCCATCCGGAAATACCCTGAATCTGACATACCGCAAACCTTAAATATGTTCTCTTTTACATATTCTGCAAACTTCATCCCTGTCAATTTTTCTACAATCAACCCAAGTAAAATATAACCTGCATTACTATAAGAAAATTTACTTCCAGGATTAAACTTCATACGAAAATTTTGGAACATAGGTAGAAAATCTGCAGGAGATTTAATAGAATACATTGGGGTATCCTTCCATAAATCTTCAAAATCATCCATCTCTTCTTCATCAAAATAATCTGGTATGCCCGAAGTATGAGTTAATAAATGATGAATTGTAATATTTTCATAAAAATGTGGGAATGAGTCTTCCAAACACTCTTTCAAACAGGTATCAAAAGTTAAAACACCTTTTTCAACTAATTGACATATTGCTACTGCAGTGAAAATTTTACACCCAGAAGCCATACCAAACCTAGTACGTGATGTATTAAGAATTTGTTCACTTCTATTCGCATATCCAAATCCATCTTCAAAGATCTTTTTTTTATTTTGAATTAAAATTGCACCTGAGAATGGTAATTTTTCATCATAATTCATTATAAATTCTTTTATTTCTCCAGAAATTATCACTTACCCAATCCCCTTTTAATTTTCTAATTTTTCTAACTATTAAACAGGGTTAATTGTAACTTTATTTAATTTTCAAAGCAATCTAAAATACATATCAAAACTTGAGAAACTTTTTTAATAATTGAATTAACTTCAAAAAAAAACACACATAAGTTTCTTCATTTTTTTCAAACTAGCTATACAATAACACTTAATATAATTCACATTATTTCTCAATAAATCTTATATAGCTCTCTATAATTTGATGGTAGTTGATAAATAATAAAATTAATTATACATTTAAATTCTCTTGAGACTATTATTTATATTGTTAGTGAGGTCATTATGAAAAAAATTGATAGTTATTTAGAAATTATTGCAGTTAAATTAGGAATTTTACTAACCTACAAAGACATAGAGCTGAAACTCACAGAATTACCTAGAAATGAAAGGGAACGAATTTTAAGATTTCATAAATTAGAAGATCAACAAAGAACATTATTAGCTCATCTATGCATCAGAAAACGTTTAGAAAAATTTTTACTCATACCTGCAGATACTATCTCTATAAACAGAGATCGAGCAGGCCGCCCTTTTTTAAATAAATGTCATGGTTGGAAGGGGGATTTTAATTTATCTCATTCTGAAGAATGGATTATATGTGGACTTGCTTCAACTGGAAGAATTGGTGTAGACATTGAAAAAATTCAACCTATAGATCTTTCCATAACCGAACTATGCTTTACTCAAGAAGAAATTGACTATTTTCAGCATATTCCTCACGATCAAAAGTTATCGTTTTTCTTTGATATTTGGACTTTAAAAGAATCATTTGTTAAAGCGATTGGAAAAGGACTTCTATATCCATTAGATAGTTTTGGCTTCAATATGGACGATTGGTCCCAAAATAAAATAACATTACGGAACACTAATTCCGCTTTTAGTCAATTTTATTTCTCCCTAAATCGATTAGAGCAAAATTACACTATCGCGGTTTGTTATACAGATTGGGAACAGATAAACAATTTGTCTATAAAGATACTAGATTGTTCTGAGTTCCTATAACTATTTTACGTTTTTTCTAGAGCAATAATACATCCAGCATTTAAAATGACTGAAAAAACAGAAAAAATAACAGCTTATAATAATCACTTTAATTATTATAAGATTCATCTTTTTTAAGTTCATATTTTATTACATTTTATCTTCTGTATCCAAAATTTTTTTAAGCTTCAATCATCGTATAACAATTTAAAAATTAACTATATTGGAGGATTATTAGAATGAGTATTGTAAAGTCATATTGCTCAAGTGAGTATAGTACGTTAAAAACAGTTATACTATGCGAACCACTATATATGAATATTTCTAGCGGTATAAACAAGACCCAAAAATATTTTATCAATTTAGGCTTTAATGTAAATCTAGCGAGAGAACAATACTCAAAATTTATTGATATACTTAAAGAAAATAGAATACACACTTTAATGCTACCTCCTGAAATACGCTTTCCCGAACAAGTTTTCACGAGGGATGTCGGTTTTACTATAGGGGAAACTGTTTTCATTTCTAACATGAAAAATGAAGTTCGCAAAGGTGAAGAGCAAATTTTCAAAAATATATTGTTAGAAAAAGATATTACTTATATAGATTGTATTAATAGTCATATAGAAGGTGGCGACGTCATTATCGATCAAGATATTATATATATTGGCGTAAGCAATCGAACGTTATTTAACTCTGTAAAAAAACTTCAACAGTTGCTCACACACTATAAAATAATTCCTGTTCCTTTTTCAAAAGATTTTTTACATTTAGATTGTGTTTTTAATATCATTTCACAAGAAGAAGCTTTAATATATCCATATGCATTTAGTAATAGTACACTAAAAATGTTATCAGATCGTTATAATTTAATAGAAGTATCTAAAAAAGAGCAATTTACTTTAGCAACAAATGTATTATCTTTAGGCAATGAAAAGATTATTAGTTTACCCAGTAATACTAAAACAAATACAGAGCTGAGACTTAGAGGTTATGAGGTTATCGAAATTGACTTTGAAGAAATTATAAAATCTGGCGGATCTTTTCGCTGCTGCACTCTTCCTCTGCAAAGAGAATGATTAAAAACCTAGAAATTAAACACTCTCATTTTAAAGCGTAGTCTACAGTTACTGGCTTTCTCTACTAATATGAATCCTATATTTATTATATAACTAACTATAATAAAAACTGCCATGATTATGTATTCTATATATAAAAGGGTTATAGGATTAAATTCTATAACCCTTTTTTTACTTAACCTATTTTCTTATTCGTATTTGCTGCTGGTTGAATTTGATTTTTTGGTTTTAAAACGCTAATGCCATATCCGATAAATCCACCGATAATCGCGAAGAAAATCCAGCCTAACCCCACTACCTGCATTGGAAGGAATTTCGTGAACAGATGGCTTACTACTTCAATGTTAGCTCCAGCTACACTTTTCTTACATATACTTCCTAAACTATATTCCCATCCTAAGAATTTAATCTCATTAAATATAAGGAACTCTATAGCCTGATGTTCCATCTAAAGAAAGTACACAAATTAAAAGGTGTTACACAATTACGCAACACCCTTCTTCCATCATAAAATTTCTTTACTTTTCTTCTGGATAATCACAATACTCAATGATTGTTCCCTCTGTATCCGCTGGGTTAAGATATATTAATCTTCTACCGTGCTTATTAATTCGAAGTGTATGCTCTAACGTTCGAATACCTTGTTCTTTTAGCTCTTCTAGAGCCACATCTAAATCATCGACACGATATGCAACGTGATGAACACCTTTACCTTTTTGCTTTATAAATCGGGCAATTGGTGAAGTCGTATTATTCGTCGGTGCAAGTAATTCAATTCTATCTCCATCCACTTCAAGAATGGCTACTTCGCTTTCAACGCCAGGAGCTTCACTTACGTAACGATCTATTAAAGTTCCTAACAACACCTTTTCATAAAAACGTATCGTGCTATCTATATCTCGAACTGCGATGCCGATATGATCAATTGTTTTTTTCATTATATTTCCCCTACTACTTTATTTTTCTATCCTTATCAATAGTAACAAAAAAAGTTATAGAATCAAATTCTATAACTTTTTTCATTTAACTTATTTTCTTATTCGTACTAGCTGGTTGAACTTGATTTTTTGCTTTTAAAACGCTAATGCCATATCCGATAAATCCACCGATAATCGCTGGGAAGATCCATCCTAATCCTACTTCTTGCATCGGAAGGAATTTAGTGAACACTCGGCTTACTACTTCAATGTTAACTCCAGCTGCACTTAATCCATCGAATAAGCTGATGATAAATGTTACGATTAAGCTCACTTGATAAACTTCAGCTCTTCCTTTGAATAATGAATGGAAGAATGTTAAGAAAATCAATACGATTGCTAGTGGATAAATTGCTGTTAGTACTGGAACAGAAACTGCGATTAATTGTGTTAATCCTACGTTTGCAACAATTGCACTAAATACACATAGCGTGATTGCAATCGCTTTGTAAGGAACATTTGGGAATAACTTATGGAAGAATGAAGAACATGCTGATACAAGTCCCACACTAGTTGTTAAACACGCTACTGTAATCATTAATCCTAATAATACTCCACCATATGATCCAAAATAGTAGTTAGAAACTTTCGCTAATACTTCTCCACCATTCTCTAAATGTCCAAGCTTTGCAACACTTGAAGCACCCATATAAGAAAGAGCTGTATAGATAATCGCTAAAATAGATGCTGCAATGATTGTCGCTTTTGCACAAACGATCATAATCTGTGTTTTCGTTTTCGCACCTTTTTCTTTAATTGCATTAATGATGATGATTCCAAATACGAATGATGCAAGCGTGTCCATTGTTAAGTATCCTTCTTGGAAACCTTTAAAGAATGCATGTGATGTATAAGCTTCCACTGGTGCTTGCATATCTCCAATCGGATGTATAAAAGCAACGATTACTAAAATACCAATGAAAGTTAACTTAATTGGCGTTAAGATTTTTCCAACAATATCGACAATTTTCGCAGGATTTAGCGAAAAAAAACAAGTGATACTAAAGAATACAATTGTGAAAAGAATTAAAGGTGTAGAACCTAATCCTTCTGGCATAAACGGTTTAAGACCAATTTCATAAGAAACATTTCCTGTTCTTGGTATTGCAAATAACGGGCCAATCGCTAAGTATAAAACTGTTGTAAACACAATCCCGAACACTGGGTGAGCACGACTTGCTAATGACTGTAAATCATCTTTACCCGAAAAACCAAATGCTAGTACACCTAGTAATGGTAATCCGACACCCGTTACTAAAAATCCAGCATTAGCAATCCATACATTCTCTCCTGCCGATTGACCGAGCATTGCCGGGAATATTAAATTTCCTGCTCCAAAAAATAGTGCAAATAACATTAATCCAATAACTACTATGAACGAAAACGGTACTTTATTCGCCATAATATAACCCCCATTCAAATTTCCTTATCTCATTTTCCATTTTTAACTAATTGAATTTTCTGAATATTAAATTCGACTATTAACTATTCTTGAACTCATTATAGTTTGTCATATAATATTTTGCAATACTATTTTCAAACTTTTCTTTTATTTTATAAATATACATTTTTTAACATAGAAATAGACTAAAAAACCAACATGGTCATCCATGTTGGTTTTTTATATTTACTATCAATTAAAATTTCGCCGCTACTTTTTTAACGTTCTCTAAACCTTCTTCAACAATTTGTTGTGAACGATCTGGATATTGATTGTGTCCTTCAATTACAACAGTCTCAGGATTTGTAATTCCCCAGAACCCAAGTACATTCGTTACATAATTTACTGCCATTTCCATAGGAGCCATTTGTTCTGAAGAGTAATCTGAACCACGCGCGCCTAATACAACGACCTTCTTATCACCAGCTAAACCTTCTGGGCCATTTGCTGTATATTTAAATGTTTTTCCAGCTTGAGATAAGTATGAAATATACGTAATTAATGGCGCTGGCACTGTGAAGTTCCATAGTGGGAAGGCAAATACAACTTTATCAGCTTCTAAAAACTGATTTAAATATTGATCTACCGTAGCTACAGCCTTCTCTTCTTCTGCTGTTAACTCCATTCCTTGACTACGTTTGTATCCACCTGAAATAGCGATATTTCCGTAATATGGAAGATCTAATGCGAATAAATCTAACTCCGTAATTTCTGTATTTGGGTTCGCTTCTCTATAAGCACTTACAAATGTTTCATACATTCTTGAACTAACTGCTTGCTCTGCCGGACGATCGTTTGCTTTTACAAATAATACCTTTGACATTGTTTTATTCTCCTCTACTCTTGTATTTTCTTCTTTTTTACCAAATAGCGAGCTAAATAATCCCATTTTCTTCACCTAAACTTTCTTATCATATTCATTATTCATCATCATAAAAATTCTTATTCTAGTAAAAAGTTCCAATAGATACCTTAAGTACAAATACGAAAAACTTTTTGTTATTTAATTACCTTATGTAAGTGATTGTAATACAGTTACTTACTTTAGTCAAGTAACTTTAAATAAAAAATAATATCTCGGATTAAAAATAATGACCACAATACAATTCATACACCCATTGTAACTTTATTGTTTGTATAATAGATGTAGAGAGAGCAATTCATATGTAGAAAGGATTTACTCATGAGCACTATAGAAAAGATTCAAACTTTTATTATTCTTTTTGCTGTTACATGCGGCATCGTACTCGGACAATTTAATTTAATATATATGTATTCAGAACAATTTATTGTCCCCTTCTTATTTTTCATGCTGTATGGATTATTCCTCAGCATTCCATTGAAAGAAATAAAAAGCGGGTTCCGCAATTTAAAATTTGCTGGAACGAGCCTTACTATTAATTTTGTATGGACACCTTTACTCGCTTGGGGGTTAGGAGCACTATTTCTTTCAGATCACCCAGCACTTTGGGTTGGATTTATTATGTTAATGGTTACTCCATGTACAGATTGGTACTTAATCTTTACTGAAATAGCAAAAGGAAATGTAGCACTTTCTACTGCCATTTTGCCTGTAAATTTAATATTGCAAGTACTACTACTTCCCATTTATTTATTTTTATTTGCTGGTGTCATGAAGACTGTAGCGGTTTCTGTTTTAGTAGAAAGTATTGTTATCGTAATCATCTTACCATTTGTACTTGCACACGCTACAAAATTCATTATGAATAAAATGAAAAAAGCTGAAACACTCGAGAATAAACTCATTCCGTTTTTCAGCTCTGCGCAAATTGTATTTTTAAGCTTAGCGATAGTAGCGATGTTTGCATCACAGGGTAAATATTTACTACAGAATATGAATGTTGTTTTACTATTACTCATTCCTGTTCTATTATTCTTCATCATTAATTTTGTACTCGGACAATTTATCGGACGCATGATGCGTTTATCTTATAAAGATACAGTTAGTCTGAGCTTAACAACATTAGCAAGAAACTCACCTATTGCACTCGCTATTGCTGTAACCGCTTTTCCAGACGAGCCTCTTATCGCTCTTGCATTAGTGATTGGACCATTAATTGAACTACCAGTACTAGCTTGTGTGTCACAAGTGTTATTACTTATTAAGAAAAAACAGCAATATACATAATAAAAAACGTCCTATTTTGGGACGTTTTTTTATTTTCGAGAACTTATAGAAGTAACGATAATTATCGGCTCTAAGGATTTTATACGTGATAGAAAATTAGCTTGTCGTTACATTTACAATGTCTTTCTAATTAAAAATTATAGGAAAAGTAAATATTACGAAAGCTGCCCAAATTCCGTAGATTGGCAAATACTTCGTAACGGCATCTTGGATAGCTGTCGGTCCTGATTTGTTTTGTAGAAAACGCATATAGGAGAACATAATCCAAATGAGATTTGCCCAAATCAGTATGTTTACGCCTAAAACAGCAAGTCTATTAGGTGTAATCCCGTAAGAAGAAAGTCTAAATACGATAGCTGACAAAGCTACAGTATCAATAATAAGTGCCAAAACAATTAAGGCAAAGTTTATATAATCTGAAATGCTCTTTTTCTCGTCTGACTCACTCTCAACGATAGAAAATATAGTAACAGCCAATACACCAAGGAGTATTACGTTGAAGGCCATGAGGAAATTACGATCCAAGAATGGATTTTTCGCGACCAAAATTACCGTTATAAGATAAATAAACAATGTGATCAGGACGAGAGGACTAAAAATTTTAGCTATATATGGTGTAATATTTTTAGCAAGTTTAAGATTCAATGATACTAAGTATGCAGCCACTACAGCGAGAGCGGCAGCTCCAAATAATACAACATTACTAAAATAGAATTCTCCTATATCCAAGTCAACAAAGCTAAATAACTTCATGGTGAAAACTGCTAATATCATTCCGCTCACTGCCATGCTCGCGTAAAGAAGACAATATTCTAAATTAAATTTAATATACGCTAATCTTGTACTGCCTTTTGAATATTCATTTCCCGTAAATGCAAGTCCCAATAAGACCCATAACAATATAGGAAGATGTAAATAAGCAAGGATATTGCTGTCTTTATAATTTAAGGGCAACATATTAAGATACAACCCAGCAATTAAGAGTAACGCTGCAAGAAAATAAATAATACTTTTTTTCGGAGTATTATTGTAAATAAAATAAGCAGCAATAAAGGGAATTACACCAAAAGCCAAGTTAATGGGAGCAATTGCTTCCTGCTCAACAAAGTGGAAAATGATTCTAGTGCTTAGGCCAGCTAGAATTGCTAACATGCCCATGAATAAGAAACCTTTTTGAAACAGCGATATTTTTTCTTTATTTGCCGTCTCCTTGAAATTCAATCTTTCATACCAAGCAGCTAGCACCTGAGAATCAGGATTTTTATCCCATGCTTGTGAGAATGACTTTTTAAAAGCTTTCGGGTCTTTTCTATACATTCTCTCCAACTCATGAGGATTATCCATATTTTCAATAATCAAATTGTTAATGTCCATAGTTTTACCTCCTCTAATAAAGAACAGCGTTGTTACCTTTCTACAAAAAGCAACTCACTGATTTATTATGATATTGATTTTAATATAAAATTTATTGTTTTACAATAAATAATTATCAATTATAAAGATTTTTTTATTGTGTATTTTATTTGAAATAAATATAAATAGTACTACTTATTCAAAAAAATATCCTATAGAATAGACTTTTTTAAGTGTCTATTCTATAGGATACAGTTTAATTATCATATTTTTTTATTTGTTGAAACCACTTGTCTCTAAGTAAAAAAGTTCTTTACTAATAATTATCGGAATTCTATATTCTCCAACTAAGTAAAGAACTTTTTTATT
>NZ_JAKUFT010000084.1:0-19721 GCF_022663605.1 Bacillus cereus group sp. BfR-BA-01379 | reverse complement strand
TTTCTTTTTCGTTCTCAATTAATTCTCTTGCTAACGCTTCATCCTCTTGCTCATTCGCACCTCTAGATCTCGTTCCAGCAATCGGTCTTGTACTTACTTCGATTCCTTGTTTCTTAATTAACAACTCTGGCGATCCACTAACAATTTGAAAATCCCCAAGCTCCAAGTAACCCATATATGGAGATGGATTAATTTCACGAAGACTTGTATAAATTTCTAGCGGGTGTGTTTGTAACGTTCTTTCTTGTCTCGTCGACAAGTTCACTTGGAACACATCACCAGCCCCAATATATTCTTGAATACATTCAACCGCCTTCATAAAACTTTCTTCTGTAAAAGCAACTTCTTCACTTTTCTTTTCAGGGCATGCAAATGGTATAGTCACTTCCGGCGCTTCTGTCGCCCAAAGAACCTCCCACTCATTTAATCGCTCTTTTGCCTCTTCATGCTTATCTACATAATGTGTAATAATCCATAATACTTTCTCTTCTTGATCATACACAAACACATCATCAAATAATAAAAAGAATATATCAGGTATATTAATGTCATCCTCTGCAAGAGAAGGAAGTTTTTCAATATAACGGATGCAATCATAACTAAAGTAACCAATCGCACCACCTTGAAACGGCGGGTACTCTGGATTATAGTCAGTTTTCCATCGCTCCATATATTCCTGCATTAAATCTAATGGGTTTCCTTGCTTTATTGTTTCCTTACCACTTTCGCTTATATGTAACGTTTCACCCTTCCCTCGGATTACCGCTACTGGGTTTAATCCCACAATGTTATAACGACCACCACGTCCACTTTCTAACAAAATATGTTGTGGTTTATCCTTAGAAAGAAATTTATATTGCTTAAAGAAATCTAACTGATATGGAATAGAAAGCGCTAAAGATTTTCTTCGTTGCATATCAACACCCCGTCTTCTTTTATCCCACCCTCTTAGATTAACCACTTCAAACTACATTCGTTATGTATATAGAGTAGTTACACTAGAAGGCTAGTGAAAATAAATTAATTATACTACCTCTTATTTTACATGAAGTTTTCTAGTCATTCACTCTTTTCCTATTTCCAATCCAAAAAGAAAAAGCATCCCTTTTTCAAGGATGCTTTTTCAATCACATATAATTAAGACTCAAATTGATAAAGTGGTGTACTTAAATAACGTTCACCGTTACTTGGGATAATAACAAGTACCTTTTTCCCTTTACCTAACTTTTTCGCAATTTCTGTTGCCGCATAAATAACCGCTCCAGAAGAGATACCCACTAAAATACCTTCCTCTTTAGCCACTCTTCTTGCATATTCAAATGCTTGCTCCGCTTTCACTTGCACAATTTCATCATATACCTCTACATCCAATGTCTCTGGGATGAATCCCGCCCCAATTCCTTGGATTTTATGTGGACCCGGTTTCCCACCAGATAATACTGGTGAATCCGCAGGTTCTACTGCATAAATTTTAATATCTTTATACGCTTCCTTCAGTACTTCACCAGCACCAGTAATCGTTCCACCTGTACCAATACCTGCAATAAATGCATCTAATTGGCCGCCCATTTGTTCAACAATTTCTGGACCTGTTGTTAAACGATGTATTTCTGGATTCGATTGGTTTTTGAACTGTTGTGGTATAAAGTAGCCATGCTCTTTTGCTAATTCAGTCGCTTGACGAATCGCTCCACCCATTCCTTCAGGCCCTGGAGTCAATACTAATTCCGCACCGTAAGCACGTAATAAATTACGACGCTCAATACTCATTGTTTCTGGCATTACTAAAATTGCCTTATATCCTTTAGCGGCCGCTACCATCGCTAAACCAATCCCTGTGTTACCACTTGTCGGCTCAATGATTGTATCGCCTTCTTTTAATAATCCTTTGTTTTCAGCATCTTCAATCATAGCTAATGCAATACGATCTTTAACGCTGCTCCCTGGATTCATAAATTCTAATTTTAAGTATATATCAGCGCTGTCTGATTCTACGATGCGGTTCAACTTAACGATCGGCGTTTTCCCGATTAATTCTGAAACTGATTGTGCCACTCGCATTCCTGTCACTCCTAACACCGAGTATTTTTATTGGTTTTATTTATATTTAGATTTTGTCAGAAAATTCCCTGTTTGTCAATCTATTTAGAGGATGTATTCCCTTACTTCCCTTATTACAAATTCTCAATTAAATTTGTAATATCTTCTTTAGAGAACTTGTATCGCTCATTACAGAAATGACAATGAACTTCTGTCTCTTCTTCTTCTGCACGAACTTGCTCTAACTCTGTTTTACCTAAACTAATTAACACACTCTCAATACGTTCGCGTGAGCATGTGCAATTAAATTGAACATCCATCGTTTCTAATACTTTTACTTTATCTTCTCCAAGAACTGCATACAGTAACTCTTCGGGAGAAAGCCCTTGTTCGATTAACGTTGATACAGGAGGAATCTTCTGCAAACGATCTTCAATGAATGAAATTGTTTCTTCTTGTGCACCTGGCATAATTTGAAGGATAAATCCACCTGCCGCTAATACACTGTCATCTCCATTTACAAGAACGCCAACACCTACAGAAGAAGGTGTTTGCTCAGAAACTGCAAAATAATACGTGAAGTCTTCCCCTAATTCTCCTGAAACAATTGGAGATTGACCAATAAACGGCTCACGCATACCAATATCTTTAATTACTGTTACAAATCCTTCAGTACCTACCGCTTGATATACACGTAATTTCCCTTGCTCCGTTCCTTCAAAATCAACATGCGGATTCGTTACATAACCACGTACATCGCCATTTGCATGAGCATCTACTAAGATAGGACCAATCGGACCATTACCTTCTACTTTAATCGTTAACTTTTGGTCACCTTTTAACATTGCGCCCATCATTGTACCTGCAGTTAAAGAACGACCAAGTGCCGCTGAAGCTGTTCTCCATGTATCATGACGTCTTTGCGCCTCACTTACTGTGTTTGTAGTACGTACACTATATGCACGCACTTCTCCATCAAACGCTAACGCTTTTACTAAATAATCTTTCATACTCATTTATTCACCTTTCTCATGCTGTAAATTTGCATTACGCTCGTATAACATATACAAACCTTTTAATGTTAAAAATGGATCTACAACATCAATTACATTCGATTCTTCTGAAATTAATTTCGCCAATCCACCTGTTGCAATAACTTTCGGTTCTTGTTTAGCTTCCTCTTTCATACGCTTAACAATACCTTCCACTTGTCCAACATAACCATAAAGAATACCAGATTGCATCGCACTTACCGTATTCTTTCCAACGACACTGCTTGGTTTTGTAATTTCAATACGAGGAAGTTTTGCCGCTCTACTATATAAAGCTTCTGCTGAAATCATAATTCCCGGCGTAATAACCCCACCCATATAATGCTTTTCTTCGTTAATATAACAATATGTAGTAGCCGTACCGAAATCGACAATAATAAGCGGACTTCCATATAAATGGATCCCTGCTACTGCATTTACAATTCGGTCCGCGCCTACTTCACGTGGATTTTCATATTTAATATTTAGCCCTGTTTTTATTCCAGGACCTACTACAAGCGGTTTAATTTTAAAATACTTTTCACACATGCGCTCTAAAGCAAACATAATTGGTGGTACGACTGAAGACACGATAATACCTTTCACATCTTCAAACGAAAGACCTTCATGCTCAAGCAATTGCTTTACAAGCATTCCATATTCATCTTCTGTCTTATGACGATCTGTTTCCATGCGCCAATGTTGACGGAGTTCCCCTTCTTCAAACACGCCTAGCACAGCATTTGTGTTCCCTACATCCAATACAAAAATCATATTCTCACCACTTATCTTATTTAATCTATATTTGTGCAGTATGTATAAAACTTATAAAAACATCATATCACACATACTTATATAATCAGCTTTTCTATCCTCATCATTTTACAAAAAGATTACGCCCTATTTCAATTTTTAATACCCGATTTATTTAAATTCTTTTCTACTTCATCTCGTTCCACAAATAAAAAAAGGAGTGACCATCGTCACTCCTTCATCTCTTACTTATCTTCTGATTCTTCATCGTCCTTTTTCATGTTGATGTTTACTTTCACATCAGCTGAAGACGTTGGACGTTCTGGCAATCTGCCGTAATCACATAAATGATTGATTTGCTCTGCATCTAACGTTTCTACTTCAAGTAGCGTTTTCGCAATAAGATCTAGTTTATCACGATTTTCAGTAAGAATTTCTTTCGCACGAGCATAACAATCTTTCATAATTGTTTGCATTTCCACATCGATTTCATGTGCAATTGCATCACTGTAGTTTTGTTCTGAATGGAAGTCTCTTCCTAAGAACACTTGACCACCTTGTGAGCTACCAAATTGCATCGGTCCAAGCTTATCACTCATACCGAATTCCGTAACCATACGTCTTGCAATGCCAGTCGCACGTTGGAAGTCGTTGTGAGCACCTGTACTCACTTCACCAAATACAATCTCCTCAGCCACTCGACCACCAAGTAAACCAGTGATTTTATCAAGTAACTCTGGTTTTGTCATGAAGTAACGATCTTCTTTCGGAAGCATTACTGCATATCCACCAGCTTGACCACGAGGGACAATTGTTACTTTATGAACGACATCAGCTTCATCAAGAACAACACCAATTACAGTATGGCCCGCTTCATGGAAAGCAACGATATTACGTTCTTTTTCAGAGATAACACGACTTTTCTTAGCAGGACCTGCAATAACGCGATCCGTCGCTTCATCAATGTCACTCATATCAATTTTCTTCTTATCTTGACGCGCAGCCACTAAAGCAGCTTCGTTTAATAAGTTTTCAAGATCGGCACCAGAGAATCCTGGTGTACGAGTTGCGATTGCTCTTAAGTTGATATTCTCATCAAGCGGTTTATTACGAGCATGTACTTTCAGTACAGCTTCACGGCCATTTACATCTGGACGATCTACTGTAATTTGACGGTCAAAACGACCTGGACGTAATAATGCTGGATCAAGAATATCAGGACGGTTTGTCGCAGCGATGATAATAATACCTTCGTTTGCACCGAATCCATCCATTTCAACAAGTAATTGGTTCAACGTTTGCTCACGCTCATCATGGCCACCACCAAGACCTGCGCCACGTTGACGTCCTACTGCATCAATTTCATCAATGAAAATGATACAAGGAGCATTTTTCTTTGCATTTTCGAATAAATCACGTACACGTGATGCACCGACACCGACAAACATCTCTACGAAATCGGAACCACTGATAGAGAAGAACGGAACGCCTGCCTCACCTGCAACGGCACGTGCTAGTAAAGTTTTACCTGTACCTGGAGGTCCTACTAATAGAACACCCTTCGGAATACGGGCACCAACTTCAGCGAACTTACGAGGGTCTTTCAAGAATTCAACTACCTCAACAAGCTCTTGTTTCTCTTCATCCGCTCCAGCAACATCTCTGAAACGAACTTTTTTCTTTTCGTCATTATATAACTTCGCCTTACTTTTCCCGAAGTTCATAACACGGCTACCGCCGCCCTGAGCTTGGTTTAATAAGAAGAAGAATAAAATGAAGATAATAACAAACGGAATGATAGAAGTGAAGAATGTTACCCAAGCACTTGTTTCTTCTGCTGGTTGATACTTAACTTCAGCACCTTGCGCTTTGTCATTAATTTTCTTTTGTAATTCCTCAGTATTTGGTGCATAAGTAACAAATTGTTCTCCTTGGCTAGAGTTGTTAAATTGTCCTTTTACCTCAAATACACCATTTTTCGGTTGAAGTTGCACATTACGCACTTCACCTTTTTCTAGTTTAGTAATGAATTTATCGTAGCTAACTGATGTCGTTTTTTGTGTCGAACCATTAAAATAGCTCACGATTCCAATTACTACTAGGAATATCAGTAAATAAAAGATGGTATTACGGAAGATACGATTCATTCCTAACCTCCTCTCACGGCATAAACACTATAGTAAATCGTAACATAGAAAAACTTTCCTATACAATTGTGACGCCTGTATTTAATTAATTTGAGTAAACGCTTGGTTTTAATACTCCTACATAAGGAAGATTACGGTACTGCTCTTTATAATCTAATCCATACCCTACAACAAATTCATGCGGTACAGTAAATCCAACATAATCCGCTTTCAAATCTACTTTGCGGCCTGTTGGCTTATCTAATAACGTAACAATTTTTACAGATTTCGCTTTACGATATTTAAATAGGTCTACTAAGTAGCTTAACGTAAGACCGCTATCAATAATATCTTCAACGATTAAAATATCGCGACCTTCTACAGAAGTATCAAGGTCTTTTAAAATTTTCACTTCGCCTGTTGAAACAGTAGAGTGACCGTAACTAGATACAGCCATAAAGTCCATTTCAAGATATGTATCTGTTCTCTTTAATAAATCTGCCATGAATGGCATTGCACCCTTTAATACGCCGATTGCAAGAGGTACTGTGTTTTTATAATCCTCTGCAATAATTGCGCCTAATTCGAGCACCTTTTCTTGTATTTGTTCTTCAGAAATTAATACTTTTTCGATATCTTGATTCATCATTTCATTATCCTCCCGGAAGACTCCTTGCTTTTGTAGTGAATAATCATATATTTATCCTTCTTTGCGATCTCTTTCGAGATAGCAAATGCAGATCGCTTCAACAAGGGTATCCAAATAATATTCCCACTTGCATCACAAACGACCGGCCATTCTTCTCTTTTTTCTCTTGGTACTTTTGCCTCGATAAAAATAGCTTTTATCTTTTTGGTGCCATTCATACCTTGTATTGACATGCGATCTCCATTTTCCCTAGACCGAATACGAAGTGGATATGATATATCATTATACTTAGCAACAAATACTGTTTCATTCATGTTACTTGGTATATCTTCGCTCACCTCTGCTACAAGCTTATCCCCGTTCGATAGCGTAATTGCCCCGGGTACTGATAAATCTT
The DNA here is from genome assembly GCF_022663605.1 of Bacillus cereus group sp. BfR-BA-01379. Classification (NCBI taxonomy): domain Bacteria; kingdom Bacillati; phylum Bacillota; class Bacilli; order Caryophanales; family Bacillaceae; genus Bacillus; species Bacillus cereus group sp. BfR-BA-01379. The sequence continues at coordinate 12,725 of NZ_JAKUFT010000084.1, read as the reverse complement.
GCAAAAAAGGAGAAACAATTTCTTGTTTAAATCCAAAGCTACACTCCTCGTATGTGCGGACAATTTTTAAATCACCTGGGAAATCAAGTGAACCCGAAGGTTGTGTCCGCTTAAAAAATTCAATCACTTTGTCAATATGTATAGAGGAAAGAGAAGATGGAATCTTATATTCATAAAGATAGTTTAATATTAGTTGAATCCCTCTCCTTTGTAAAGGCATAGACATGGATTCAAAGGCAGGAATTGATAAGCTAATTTGTTTATCACTTTTTTTTGTAATTACTTTATTCATTTTCTCAAAAGCTAATTCCTGCAAATACGCCTCATCCTCTTGCATCTGCATGCTAAATTTCTGGAATTTCTCATGCACTTGTGAATTTTCTTCTTTCAAATGCGGAAGGACATATTTACGTAATCGATTCCTTGTATATACTTCCTTTTTATTACTTGGATCTATACGAGGAATTATTTTTAGCTTATTACAGTAATCAACAATTTCTTCCTTCGTTACTCCAAGTAACGGCCTAATTAAATATCCATTATGAAAAGGACGCTTCACTGCAATGCCTGCATATCCTTTCGGAGTACTCCCTCGCACAAGGCGCATTAAAATCGTTTCTACTTGGTCATCACCATGATGTCCAAGAGCTACATATCTCGCATCATATTTCTTCATTATTCTTTCCAAAAATGCATATCTGCATTCTCTAGCAGCAACTTGTGCATTAAGCCCGTATTGCTGTTGATATTGCGACACATTAATCCTTATCGTTTCGCAAATAACTCCCAGTCCCTTACAAAGGTCCTGTACAAACTGTAGGTCCTCATGAGATTCATCACCTCTAAACATATGATCCACATGTGCCACTACAATTTCCAACTGTTTTGCTGCTCTTTTTTCTAACAAATAATATAGAAGAGCCAAAGAGTCTGGACCACCAGAAACCCCTACAACAATTGTTGAACGTTCCTTTAATACATCATGCTGCTTTACAAAGTCATCTACCTTTTCAACAAATGTATCTTTCAACTTCGTAATCACCTTTCATTAAACAAGAACAGCAACGTTAGTTACCTTGTTTATAATGGTACAACTTTTACAAACATTGTGCAAAAAAAAGATATACAAAAATTACATTTTTATCTTACATCAACCGTACATATTCAAAAAAATAATAATATTATCTTTTAAAGCAAAAAAACCTAGGCATCCACCTAGGTTTTTAGAAAGAAACGGCGACAGAGAAACATCACACCTAAAGTTTATTGTGCTTGCATTCCTACAATCGGAATCGTAGCCCACTTCGGCATATTTTTCTTCACTTTCGCCACAACAATAGTCATATCGTCATTTATATAACCATCACCAGAGCGAATCACCTCTTCCATAATGATATCAGCAATTTCTTGCGGATCTTCGGTTTGTAGTTCTTTAATTTTTCGTTTCATCCATAGTTCATGATTCTCCACATGTTGGGCTCCCTCAAAAATCCCATCGCTCATCATAATAAGAATATCGCCAGTTTTTAATTGTTCACCCACTACATCAACTTCAACATCCTCAATAATCCCCATCGGTAAATTACTTGCTTCAATTTTCAAAATATTGTTTGCGCGTTTAACAAAACTCGGCGTCGATCCAATCTTTAAAAATTTTGCACTCGCATCCCGCAAATCTACCATAGCCAAATCTAACGTCGTAAACATCTCTTCTGTTGTTCTTAAAGAAAGAATAGAATTGATAGATTTAATTGCTATTTCCTCATCAATGCCTGATTGAAGTATTTTTTGTAATAATTTTACCGTTTCTTTACTCTCCATATGAGCCCTTTGCCCATTTCCCATACCATCACTAATTGCAAGCGCATATTTACCAACACTTAAATCCATCATCGCATAAGAATCCCCCGAAACAAACCCACCGCCTTTTGCAGCTGTAGCCAAGCCAGTATCAAGAGAATACGTTTTTGCTGAACCAAATGATATTAAGCTGTGGCCATTCGGATAAGAAGATTTTTCTTCATGTTTAACAACTATATTTTCCTTTAAAATATCAGAAAGCATCGGCGCAACTAACTTTTCACATTCTCCATGTTCATTAGATGCAACCGGAATCAGCATTTCAATATCAATACTCCCTCTATCTAAACAATATATATCAACGTGCTCTACTTCTACACCGAAATCACGAAACGCTTGCAGAATCTGTTCTTCCTGTACTTGATGATTTTCTCGTTCTCTTTGGATTTCCTTAGCAAAATCCTCCATAACTTTTGATACGCCTAATAGTTGCTCCGCTACTATCCTGCGATTTTCTTTCATTTGTTTTCGTAATTTTTGCCCCTCATAGAAGTGATCTAATTCACCTGCTACTAAATCTGTCACTTTCTTACCTCTTACACAATGTTTGTCCCATTCACGAACTAACTTCCGATTATGCTGCAACGTCCCCTCTTCCGTTTCGCTCATTATCTGTTTCATATAATCGTACGTTTTGTCGAAATTCACTACCCAGCATTGATCCTTTTTAAAACATGTTTGACATGTTTTTGCAGTAATTGTACTTAAGAATAAATCTGCCTCTGTCTCTTTATCTTCCTCCTCCACATACCCATATACAGAAAAGCTATTAGATAAAGCAGCAAACACATTGGCAAATTGATTAATTTTATTCGCTGTAACATCACGCATCCTTCTTAAATACTGTTGTTGATCCTGCGAATGCTCCTGTGTGCCTGGCATAAACTTAGCAATGCGATCCATAACAAGTTTCGGTGTTAATAAGAAGAAAGCAATCGCCACACCGGATTCAATTAAAGTTGTCACGATGTTTGTTTGCTTGTCTACATACAGCGTAATCAAGCTCGTCCCAATTAATAAACCTAAACTAACACCTAAACGCTTCCCTTCTTTTAACAAACCACCAAGCAATCCGGAAAAGGCAAGTAGACTAAGTTGAGACAAACTGGAGACATTGGCTAAACTTAATATTAACCCAGTGACAACCCCCACGGTAGATCCCGTAGCAGCCCCCGCGATAAATGCAAACACGAGCACTAAATACCTAGTAAAAATATGTTGAATAGAAGCGTCATATACGAACCAATCTGTTGTACCTGTTAAAACAGATGCTAGTAATATAATTAAACAAACAATTTCTTCTGTCTCTAGTGCTTGTTGTTTACCTTTTCGTTCGACTAGAAGCGGAACACTTTGTAAAAATATCATAGTTAATACGAAGCTCAGCCCTGCTTCAATCGTACTAACGAGTAAATCGTACATGGTAACAGTTTGTTGCGCAAAATATACGACAACTAAATGTGCGGTTAATGCGGAGATAAATACTTGGAATGGAACAAGTCCAACAGTTTTACGTGTAAACCGACTAAAGAAGATATTATAAATGAAGAAAGTAAAAATAGATGCAAAGGTAAAGAATAGATTATCTATCGAAACTGAAAGTGCGCCCCCCATTAGAGCCAAGAACGCGAGCGGCATTTTATCCCGCTTCATAACATAAACAGCAGCAAAAAACGGCAGTGCAAACGGTAAAATGTTTGTTAATATATATGCTCGTCCCAAAAGAAAACCAATAACAACAATAATAAATCCCCATCTAAAGAAAACTTGCTCAAACTTCATTCGCAACTTACTTGTCCACTTTACGGCTCCAAGCTGACTCTCATTCATTGCCAATGCACTTGTATTCATAGTATTCCTTCCTGCTTTAGGCATATTTTTAACACCACCTGCATAGTTTAATTACTGTCATTATAAAAGATGATTATTGGGATTTTTGTCAAAACAACAGTTTTCACTTTTATAATCGTTCGACTTTTTATTCGAAATAACTCTACATATATACACGGTATGTAATGTATTCTTGATATTTTAATTGAACATTCAGAAAATATAGGGTGATTTTGTAGAAGTATTGTATGTCTTAATTTATTTAACAAAAAAAGATCATGCAAATTTGCATGATCTTTTTAGGATGACCCGTACGGGATTCGAACCCGTGTTACCGCCGTGAAAGGGCGGTGTCTTAACCACTTGACCAACGGGCCGTTAAATTAAATATAGCGGCGGAGGGGATCGAACCCCCGACCTCACGGGTATGAACCGTACGCTCTAGCCAGCTGAGCTACACCGCCATGTCGTCTTATTTAACGGACAATTAGTATCTTACCTCAGATACATTTTAAAGTCAACACATCTTGAAAACTTTTTTAAAAATATATTTTCACATATAAAAAAGCACCCCGAGCAATCGCCCTGGGCACCTCTCTATATACTAAGAATTAAACGTTCTTATTATCCGCGACGTGCGCCACGGCCACCACGTTTAGATTCTGTGTTACGTTTTAAAGAAGTTAAACGATCTTCACTATCCTTTAAGAAACGTGCCATCTTTTGCTCGAATGTTTCTTTTGGAGCTCGTTCGTTACCGCCGCCACGATTATCTCTGTTGAAAGAACGATTACGTTGTGGACGTCCAGAACGTTGTTGATCGCCGCCACCGCGTTGGTATTCACCACGTGGACGATCTCCTTCTGTTTTTTCACGCTCTTTCGCTTTTTTAATAGATAGACCGATCTTGCCATCTTTTTCAACGTTAATAACTTTTACTTCTACTTGGTCGCCCACTTTTAAGTGATCGTTAATATCTTTCACATAATTATCAGCAACTTCACTAATATGAACAAGACCCGTTAAGCCTTCTGGCAGCTCCACAAAAGCCCCAAAATTTGTAATACCTGTTACTTTACCCTGTAACTTGCTGCCTACCTCGATTGACATAAAAAAAATGCTCCTCCTTAGTGGTTAAAAAGTCAAATTTTACTTTATTATATATAATCCTAAAATATAGTGTCAATAAGACATACTCTACTTAGAAACAGGAAAAATTATCTCCCCTTTTCCAGAGAAGAAATAATCCCTTCTAGCAATCTTTAATACGTACTCTTCATCATTTAACTTTTGAACTTCGTCTTTTAGACTCTTTTCTTTATTCGTTAATGAATCCAGTTCTTTTTTCATGTCCTTAACTTTTGCTTCTTTTGCTCTAATGGAACTGTTTTGTTGATAAAACGTTACACTAATACTCGCAATAATTGTAAAAGCAAAGACAAGAAAAACCGCTAAACGGCGATAAAGTCGCTTCCTGTTCTCATCCGTTTGTATTATATGCTCTTTAACAGGATTTGGACTCTGTTTTTCGATTGTTCTTTGTCTCAGTTCCCTCATTTCCGAGGTCCCCCTAACTTCTTTTTTATACGCTCCCATAATTGGAAGATGTGTCCCTTCAATTTTGCTATATATTGCAGGAACCCTACATGTTTCATTATAAAAAGTTTAACACGATTAGGGAGAAGTTTCCATATGAGCGAAGCAATAAATCGAACAGGCCAGAAAAAAACTTTCCATATGAAAAGTAATATCCAAATCACCATTTTCCATAACACATGTCCAATTGAAAGCAGTATACGAAATAAGAATAATATAAATGCAATAAATAGCTGCGCTATAATAATAACAGGTTTTATCATGAGTAGCTTTATAATTTGAACAAAAAAATGTGTTGTTTGCATAAAAATATAGATGAGAAAATTTAACAGTTTCATGTATAGTGCTTTCAATAAGCTTTGATATGCCGCAAAACCACATAATAATGCCAAAAATACATATATACGTAGTTCAGCTTCATTTACAAGAAGCAATACATAAAAAACGAATAATGCTTGGACAATCCAAAATAGTATATCATGTATAAATACAAGCCAACGTTTACGTTCTTGACGATTTAAAAATCGTTGGTATGTATCTAAAGACGCTCCAATCCAAGCACCCATTCCGATCATTGAGAGCATCGTATACAACTGAATTGTTAGGCTCATTTAAACAACTTACTAAAGAAACCTTTAGTTTTCTCCCCTTGATTCTCATCAATATACAGCATCTCATGAACTTTCCCTTTAATTGATACAACACCTTTTTCTACATCTAAATTTTTCATTTGCAAATTTTGACCACGAATTGTTAAAAAGCCCATTACAGTCTCAAGCAAAAACTCTTCGCTATCAAAACTCTCTACCTGTTTTACACCGGTAATGTCAATTACACGCCTGCCACGCATAACAATATCATGCTCTACCGAAACATTTTGTTGATTAGAAGACATAGGTGAGTAACCATTATTCACGTAAATCCCCCCATACATTTATACTAGCTAATAGTAATGTATGAAGGGATAATTGATTTTAGAACAAGCCTTCTTCAGCCTTTACTTTTTCTTCGCGAACTAAGCTATACATATTTGCTGCATCTTCTTTTTTAGTCGTTTCTTTCAATTCGTTTATTTTTACAGTTACTATTTTTTGACCAAAACGAATTGTTAATTCATCAGCTACTTTCACATCCGAACTCGCTTTTGCCACTTGACCATTAATTGATATTCTTCCTTGATCAGCTACTTCTTTCGCTAATGTTCTTCTTTTAATTAAACGTGATACTTTTAAAAACTTATCTAAACGCATATCAAATCCCCCTATTAACGCTCTGTTTGTTTTGCCTCTTCCCATAAAACATCCAACTGCTCTAATGATAAATCTTGCATCTCTTTATTCATTTCAGCCACCTTTGCTTCCATGTATAAGAAACGACCGACGAATTTCTCATTCGTTGAATGTAACGCCTCTTCTGGATCTATTTTATAATGACGAGCTATATTAACAAACGCAAATAGTAAATCGCCGAATTCACCTAACATCTTCGCCTCATCCATGTTTGTAACTTCTTGTTGGAACTCTTGCCATTCTTCTAAAGCTTTCTCTATCATCGGTTGTACATCAACCCAATCAAAACCAACCTTGCCAGCTTTTTTCTGGATTTCATAAGCGCGTAGTAACTGTGGCAAACTTTTTGGAACTCCATTTAAAACAGATTCTTTCACGAACCCTTTTTCTTGTTTTTTAATTTCTTCCCAATTGGCAAGTACTTCATCGGCATTATTTACATCTGTATTCCCAAATACATGCGGATGACGACGAACCATTTTCTCAGATAAAGTTCGAATAATATCATCTATAGAGAACCAACCTTCATCCTCTCCGATTTGAGCATGCAGCATAACTTGCAATAATACATCACCCAATTCCTCTACTAAGTGATCGTCATCCTCTTCATCAATTGCTTCCAACACTTCATAAGCTTCCTCAATTAAATACTTCTTTAACGATTGATGTGTTTGCTTTTTATCCCACGGACAACCATTCGGTCCACGAAGGTCTGCAATAATTTCTCTAAGCACATCAAACTGTTGATACAAGGATGCACGTTCCTGAACTGGTGGTACATATACACTCGTTAAATTATTCAACTCCGTTTCATGATCTAACATGTACAACGGCACTTTTTTAACTTGTTCAAATGAAGTCCCTGCAGCTGTTACAATATACACTTCATAATCATCTGGTAGCATCTCCATTAATGTTAATTTCACATCAGATGCAACGAATGCGTCATATACTTGGCAAAAGATTAAATGTTGGCGTAATTCTAATTGTCCTCTTTCAAATGATGTGGCGTCAATTAATTGGAATCCTTCAATCGGATCAATCTTTAGACTTGCAAACATCGGATCAAGGAAACTTTGCCCACCTTCAATGCGCACTTCAACATTCGCTACTTCGCCTTTTTCCAACAATAGCTGAACCGTTCTTTCCGCTACAAGCGGATGCCCTGGAACGGCATAGATGATTTCTGCGCCTTCAGCTTTTTCTAACAATGTATTTGCAATTGTTTCATATACAATTTCAAATGTATCATGTGCTTCATATACACTGTCAAAGGCTGTATATTGTATACCTTCTTTCTCCAACTCTTCTATAACGGGATGTTCCTTCGTTCTAACAAACATGTGATCTGCTTCTTTTATTTTTCGATATACACCCATCGTTAACTGATCTAATTCACCAGCACCTAATCCTAAAATAGTAATGATTCCACTCACAACCTGCCACCTCTATCCACTCTTCTTCAATGAACCTTCTTTTTTCTCTTTTTTCATCACGGTTCCTATTTCCGCTTTTGTAAATACACGTAATTTTAAAATTAAAAACATATATGCCAATCCACCGATAGCTACACCTAACAACGCCTCAATTGTCGCAATTCCTCTATGTTCCGTATCAATTACTAATCCAGACATTTGCATCACACGCATAAACATTATTAATACAAATCCCATACCGATACCACTAATAACTACACCTAACATATTACGTTTATCGATCAGCGATTCAGATACAGTTTGCATAAGTAATGCACTATTTAACACAGAAATTACAAGTAACGCAACTAGTGTTGCGATTGCAGCTCCCTTCACACCAAAATACGGCATTAATATATAATTTAAAGCTAACTTTAAACAACTCCCAAATATAACGAATATTGCTGGTTTTAATGTTTGTCCTAACCCTTGCAAAATAGAAGCAGTTGTAATCGACAACGAACTAAATAAAATAGATAAAGATAAAATGGATAAAACATCTGACCCATCACTATTTTCAAACAACATAATATTCGTAGGCTGAATAATACAAGTTAATCCGATGGCCGCTGCAAATCCAATAACAAATGTTATTTTCATTGCTAACTTTACCTTTTCTCGAATAAAAGAAAGATCTCCTCTTTCCTTTGCCGCTGTAATGATCGGAATAAGCGACAAAGAGAAAGAAGTTGTCACGACAGTCCCTAATTGCATAAGCGGGATACTTCTGTCATACACACCTTTTAATACCTTTGCACTTTCAGCTGGTTCTCCTGCCCCAATAAGTAAGGAATAGAAGGAAACAGAATCAGCCATTTGTATAAAAATAAGTACTAAGTTACTAACACAAATCGCCAATCCCTGCCAAAATAGAATTTTAATGATCCTCTTTTTGCCCTTAATTCTCTTTACACTTTTGAAGAATATAGAACGAAAGTCATGACGCATATAAAGTACAAGTACGATAATCCCAATCAGTCCGCCTGCGATTGAACCTAACATAGCACCTGCACCGACTGTATATAAATCAAATCCATGAGCAATTAGGAAGAGAGATAAAAATACAATAATAGAGACACGAATCGTTTGTTCTATCACTTGCGAAACAGCTGTTGGCATCATATTATTGAATCCCTGAAAATATCCTCTTGCTACAGATAAAAACGGCATCAATATGAATGAAAAGGAAATAACACGTAATAACTTATCTAAGTGTATATCGCCCATGGCTGTTGCAATTGCTTCGGCACCAAAAAACAATGTGAAAAATCCTATGAATCCAATTCCTAATAAAAACCAAAAAGATACACAAATAATTTCTTTTGCTTCTTGTTGTTTCCCTCGCTCTAATCGTTCCGCAACCATTTTTGAAATTATAATGGGGAATCCATAAGTAGCTAAAATTAAACAAAATCCATAAAACGGATAAATTTGTTGGTAAATATAAAAACCAATATCACCCGCTATATTTTGATATGGAATACGGTAAAAAGCGCTTAATACCTTTGTAACAAAACTTGCAATTGTTAATATAATAGCCCCACGCCAAAAGGCTTGATACTTCTTCGATTCCATACAAGAAAACTCCTTTTTCTATTCTCACCCCTCGTATTATATCATAAAGAAAAGGACAAGCTTCCTTACCTACACGAGTAATAATACGTTCGTGCAGTGCTAGAAATGTTCAACGAAAAAAGGTAGCAAAGCGCTACCTTTTTTCAATATACATATATCTCCGAATAATTGATTTCTCAAGAAGAAATATCATAATTAGGAAAGATTGCTACTTCTAAAATTCGATATGTCTTTATTGCTCCATTTGTTTCGCTAAAAAGCTCGCTGCTGTATTTACTGACTTATGCTCCACTTCGCTTATAATGGCCTCTTTAGAGAAGATAATAACAGCTCCAATTGGATCCCCATTCGCAACAATCGGGCCAATTGTATAGGAACTAACTTTTTCTGTTACTCCATCAATAATTGAAATTTCGCTTTCATCCGTCATAATTACAGACTTACGATCTTCCATGGTCTTCTCGATTAAATCGCCAACGCTTTTATTTAAGTATTCTTTTTTAGATATACCTGCTACTGCGATAATAGAATCACGATCGCATACAAGCACATTATGTCCTAAGCTATCGTATAAAGCTTCCGTATATTCTTTTGCAAAATCGCCTAGTTCACTAATCGGAGAATATTTCTTCAAAATTACTTCTCCATCGCGATCAACAAATATTTCTAGTGGATCCCCTTCTCGAATACGTAAAGTTCTACGAATTTCCTTCGGGATTACTACCCTACCTAAATCATCAATTCGACGTACGATTCCAGTTGCTTTCATTCTAATGCTGCCTCACTTTCTACTGATGATGAAAGTGGTGAATTTACCTGTTCATGTAAAAATCACCAACTGTTAGACATAGTATTTTACACATTAGTTCTTCTATGCACGCCGAATTGTATTTTTTTATCTAATATTAGGCATTTATGACTTCTTTTTTTACATCTGGTAGGCCTTTTAATAAATTTTCAGCAATTGTTAACCACTTCGATGTCTCTAAGCCATTTGTTTTCATAACGATTTTCAATTGTGATCCTTCCATCCCTAAACCAATCATACGTCCAAAACTATTTCCAAGCATGAATAATTTTCCGCCATCAATATTTTGACTTGCTTGTTCTGAGAACAGAATTGTTACTTCAAATTTATTTTGCTTAATTAACTCAATTTGTTCTTTCATTGCCAATACTTTAATATTTGCAATTTGTAATAAGTAACCAACTTCTTGCGGGTAATCACCAAATCTATCTATCATCTCTTCCTGCAACTCTTCAATATCCTCCATTGCAGAAACGCCTCTAAACTGTTTATACATCATAATTTTTTGTTTACTATCTGAAATATAAGCATCTGGTAAATATGCATCTACTTCTAAATCAATTTCAACATTAACTGTATTTTCAACCCCATCTGTTCCTCTACGCTGTTCAATTGCATCTTTTAACATTTGAGAATATAGATCAAATCCGACAGAATCAATAAATCCATGCTGTTCGGCACCTAACAAGTTACCTGCACCACGAATAGATAAGTCTCTCATCGCAATTTTGAAACCTGATCCAAGCTCTGTGAACTCTTTAATAGCTTGTAGACGCCTCTCTGCAACTTCTGATAACACTTTATCTCGTTTGTATGCAAAGTATGCATATGCAACACGATTAGAACGTCCGACACGCCCACGAAGCTGATACAACTGCGATAATCCCATTCGATCTGCATCAAATACAATTAACGTATTTACATTCGGAATATCTACACCCGTCTCAATAATTGTTGTACTTACAAGAACATCATGCTGTCCCTCTAAAAACGATAGCATAACAGACTCTAATTCACTTTCGTTCATTTTCCCATGTGCATAAGTTACACGTGCGTCTGGAACTAACATCGAAATTTCATCTGCTTTTCTTTCGATATCCTCCACACGATTATATAGGAAGTAAATTTGCCCACCTCTTGCAAGCTCTCGTTCTATCGCTTCTCGCATTAACGCTGGATTATACTCTACTACATACGTTTGAACTGGGAAACGATTTTCTGGTGGTGTCTCAATAACAGATAAGTCACGCACACCAAGCATAGACATATGGAGTGTACGCGGAATCGGAGTTGCCGTTAATGTTAATACGTCAACATTCGCTTTTAATTGTTTAATTTTTTCTTTATGCGTTACACCAAATCTTTGTTCTTCATCAATAATAAGGAGACCTAGATCTTTATAAGTAACATCTTTAGATAAAATACGATGCGTTCCAATTACGATATCTACCGTGCCATCTTTTAAGCCTTTAATTGTTTCATTTTGCTGTTTTCTCGTACGGAATCTACTTAATAATCCTATATTGATTGGATAATCTTGAAAACGCTCTCGAATTGTTTCATAGTGTTGTTGTGCAAGGATCGTTGTAGGCACTAAAATTGCAACTTGTTTTTCATCCATAATTGCCTTAAATGCCGCACGGATAGCTACTTCCGTCTTTCCATATCCTACATCACCACAAAGAAGCCTATCCATCGGACGTCCACGTTCCATATCTTTCTTAATCTCTTCAATAGAACGTAATTGATCCTCTGTCTCTTGATACGGGAAAGAAGATTCAAATTCTTGTTGTTCTGCCGTATCTGGTGTATATGCATAACCCTTTGAAGCTTCGCGTTCAGCATATAATTTAATTAGGTCATCCGCAATGTCTTGTACAGATTTTTCAACTTTCGTTTTGACCTTTTTCCAGTCATTTCCGCCCAATTTATAAACTTTAGGATCCTTACCTTCAGATCCTACATATTTTTGCACTTGGTCAATTTGTTCAATTGGAACGTATAACTTATCATTACCTTGATATTTAATATTCAAGTAATCTTTATGAACACCATTAATTTCTAATGTCTCGATGCCTAAGAATTTACCTATACCATGATTTACATGAACTACATAATCTCCAACTTTTAATTCCGAATAACTTTTAATACGTTCGGCATTAGATAACTTTTGCTTACGTTGTGATTTTTTAACTTTCTTATGAAAAAGCTCTTTTTCAGTAATAACAACAAGCTTTTGCATCGGCATTTCAAATCCTGCATGTAAATCACCTACAGCAATTTGTAACCTTC
>NZ_JAKUFT010000083.1:0-20282 GCF_022663605.1 Bacillus cereus group sp. BfR-BA-01379 | reverse complement strand
AATGGGTTATAACTTTTATATTCTTTTATGTGTAATTGCAAAGAATTTTGGTTTAGCGTAAGAGTATTTCTCGTTTTTTGATCATGAAGTGTTTCAAAAACTTGATTATCTAAATCTTTAATAAGAACATAGGATTCATTATTCTTCACGTGGAGATTTTCCCAGTTTAATGCTTTAGCAAGTATATTATAGTCGCTTTGTTTAATTGCATAATAGAGTTGCGGGGTTTCTTCCGCCGAAGATACTTCATATATATCCGTTTTGAATTGTGTATAAGCAAATTGCTCTTCGTTAAACTTTTGTTTTAACCAATTCAAATGTTCATCTGCTAACGTATTTTCAGTATGTGATAAATATGTAAAAGGAAAAGGATTTTCCCTTACCGCATCAAACTTTGTAAATTTCCCAAAACCGTATAAGAATGTAATCATAGTAAAAGCGAGTGTTGATAGCATCGCTACAATAAAGAGCATGTTAATGTTTGTCCGAATGCGCGCTGCTAAATCAGAAATCCAAAGCATATTCGTACGCTTCATATAAAATGTTCTTCGTGTTTTTAATATCCGAATGAGTAAAAAACTAATTTGTGAAAAGAAAAAGTATGTTCCAGCTGCAACAAGTGACGGAATGAGAAATATACAGGTGGCGGCGTACAAAAGCCCAATTACGTCGCCAAGCGATATGAAATATATCGGATTTGCTGCTAGTACGTACCCAGATATTAAACATGTCGCACCAAATAGAGAGATGAGCACGGAGGCTTTTCTTTCTTTTTGTTTTGTTCCTTCTTTTAAAAGACGTACAGCCTTTCTTGTCCGAATGAGCATCGGTGTAAAAGATGAGACGAGAATGAAGAGTCCAAGAAAGATGACCATCGTTAAAATAATGGCACCCGTTGGCCAATATAAATATAAACCAGGTACATGCGTAATTTTTGCGGTAACTAGTAAAAAGAACTGCGAGAAGACGAGTCCAAGTTGAATGCCGAAAAATATGGAAAGAACACCAATTAGCATGTTTTCTAGAAATACGAGTCTCTTTAATTGTTTTTGAGATATACCAAGTACTGTTAAAATCCCAAATTGCTTCTTTCGTACTTTTAAGAAAGTACCGATTGAATATAGTAAAAAGAAAAACGAAAAGAATACAATGACAACTTCTGAAATTGTCATTAATATGTTCAGAGCAGCATTCACGCCTGTCATATGCAATTTAGGATGAAATAAATAAACTGCAAACGAGAAAAAAATTGCAATGGAAAACGCACTACTTACAAAATAGGCGAAATAAGCTCTGGCGTTCCGGGTTACGTTTTTAAATGCAAACTGCCAAAATGTCATTCACCTGAACCTCCTAGTAGAGTGAAGATAAAAAGAGTATGAGAGATACTCTTTTTATCAAGTTTGTTTTAAGTACTTTGTTCACTCGTGTACTGTGATAATTTTTGCATATAAAGTGAACGGATGAATAAGAAAAATATGATTTCAACGAATCCAAAAATAATAAGAACGGCTGAAACTTCTTTGAACAAAGATAAACCAATTACATCTTGTAGCATTTTCGTGGCGAACATTGTATGAATGGATGCCATAATGTAAGGAACGAAAAATAAAATACTAAGCTGAATGGTTGCAGATCGTTTCATTTCTGTATCTGTCACACCGATTTTAGAAATTGTTATATACTTCTCTTGCTCGTTCGTCAAATCGGTATACATTCTAAAGTAAAGAACGCTACCAGCTCCAATGAAGAAAATAACTCCTAAAAATGTTCCGATTAGGAAGAATGCGGCACTACCAGACGTTATTTTATATAATGTTCCTGCTGATTCAAAGAATCGAATAAGAGGTCCTTCATACTGGGAATTATTTAGATCTTTTTGCACTTTGTCTATAAAATCATCAGCAATTTTATATGTTTGTTCCCAGTTTTGAATTTTGTAATTGTATGCTGATATATGCTTTACCGTGTTGGGTAAGTTATTTACGTGAATATCAGGCAAAACTACCGTTTGATATGAAAAGTCAGATGGAATTGCATTTCCAGGCGCATAGCCTTTTACTAGTAATTTTGTATTTGTACTAGAGAGTGTAATGTAACCTCTTTTGTAGCTTTGCTCAAATTCGTTGAATATAGTGACATAAGATGTCCCTGTTAACACGTATGCTTCGTTATTATCCATAAATAGTTGTTTCATTCGCAAAGAACCCGCAAGTTTGTTATAGTCACTTTGCTTAATTGCGTATACATCTTTATCTTCTTTTAGTGGTGTTTCATATATATCCGCTTTTATTTTCTCATAAGGGAAATGCTCTTTTTCTAATTGTTGCTCAAGCCAATTTAAATGCTCTGCAACAAAAGGATTCGCATCATAAGAAAAATAAGAAATTGGGAAAGGCGAAGTTCTATTAACCTCTAGCTTAATAAATTTTCCGAATCCATATAGGAACGTAATCATTGTGAAAGCAATTGTAGAGAGCATTGCTACAATAAAAAGCATATTAATATTCGTTCGAATACGGCTTGCTAAATCAGAAATCCAAAGCATATTAACCCGTTTCATATAAAACTTTCTTCTCGTTTTTAAAATGTAAATAAGTAAAAAACTAATTTGTGAAAAGAAAAAATATGTCCCGATTGTAACAAGCGTTGGGATAATGAAAATACTCGAAAGCATATATATAACGCCTATTTGCGGACTTACTGATACAAAATATTTAGGATTTCCAGCTAAAGCATAACCACCTAATAAACAAATCGCACCAAATAAGGAAACAAGTATGGACGGTTTTTTTTCTCTCTGTTTTCCGCCATTTGTTTTTAAAAGTTGTATCGTTTTTTTTGTACGGATAAGCATTGGTGTGAATGTAGATACAATGATAAAAAGACTAAGGAAAACGATGGTCGTTAAAATAAACGCGTTAATAGGCAAGTATAAATATATACCTGGCACGTGCGTAATTTTTGCTGTGACTAATAAGAAAAATTGCGAGAAGACTAGCCCAAACTGCATGCCAAAAAAGATAGATAAAATACCGATTAACATATTCTCCATAAAAACGAGACGATGTAATTGCTTTCTCGATATTCCTAAAACGGTTAAAACTCCAAATTGCTTTTTGCGCACTTTTAAGAAGGTACCAATGGAATATAGTAAAAAGAAGAAAGAGAAAAATACAATTACTACTTCTGAAAATATCATCAATCCTGAAATCTCAGCGCCCATATTGAAGTTTTGTAATTTCGGATGGAATAAGTAGACCGCAAACGAAAAGAAAACAGCAATGGAAAAAGAACTGCTTAAAAAGTAAGCAAAATAAGCTCTAGAGTTGCGCGTTACATTTTTAAAGGCAAACTGCCAAAATGTCATAATATGTGCCCCCTGTTAGTAGGCCAATATGTAGTTTTATTGCAAAAAATGTATGAGAGTGCGTTCTCATACATTTTGCTAGCATATGTTAGGGTCATGCTTCGGTCACCTGCTCCGCATGTTCTGCTTGATTATTTGCAGCGTTGTGGAAGATGATTTTAATCGTCGTTCCTTTACCAACTGCAGAGTCTAGTTTGACAGAGTGACCTAAATAATCACAAATTTTACTTACAATATATAGTCCCATACCAGTAGATTCTCCGAATGCGCGACCGTTTTTCCCAGTGTAAAACGGTTCAAATACTCTTCGAATATCTTCTTGCGGAATACCAACACCTTCATCGCGAACTTCTAAAATAATATCTTTTCCGTTTCGGTAAGCAGATAAGAATACTTTCTTTCCGCGTTCACCAGAGTAACGAACTGCATTTGTCATTAACTGATAAATGATGAATTTTAGCCATTTCGCATCAGAAGCAACTTTTAAATCGGAATGAACTTCTAAAACAGGGAAGACCCCGTTTCGAATGAATAGTTCTTTTAATCCGTTAATATTTTTTGTTACCGCATCTTTTAATGAAATCGTCTCAACATGGAAATCTTCATGGAAGTTATTCAGCCTTGCCATATATAAAGCCATATCGAGTCCTTGATTTAATCGTTCTAATTCTTTTTTGAATTTCGGAATCAAATGCTCATCTTCCATTTCGAGCACCATAAGCTGCATAACAGATACAGGTGTCTTCATTTGATGCACCCAGTGGTTAATGAATAATTGATGTTCTTGTTGTTTTACTTCATACGATTGTAGTTCTTTTTGGAACAGACGATACTGCGTGCGCACGAGTTCATTTACACCGTGAGGCATCGGAGCAGTTGCTCTTTCAATAAACGCATCTTCCATTTTCTCTGGTTGCTCACTTAATCTATGATACATTCTACGATTTCGAACGTAACGATAAGCGAGGAAACAAATGAATAAATATAAACTTAAAACGACGAAGTAAAATTTATTATTTTGAAATCCATCTACTGCATCATAAAGAACGAAGATGATACCGAAATTTAATACGTATAGTAGAAAAAATGCAAAATGATCACGTAAAAATAGCTTCATGCTTATTCACTCCAAGTTGCGTTAAAACGATACCCAAGTCCACGTACTGTTTCAATAGCATTTTCAATACCAAGCTCATTGAACTTTTTACGAAGACGCGTAATGTTTACGTTTAATGTATTTTCTTCAACGAAGCTTTCGTCGTCCCATAGGGCAGCTAATAAATCTTCACGGCTCGCTGTACGAGGGAATTTAGATAATAACATTTCTGCTAAAATTGCCTCTTTCTTCGTTAAAAGAACTTGCTCAGCTCCGAAATGAATTTCTGGACGCTCTGGGAATAATTTTAGTCCTTCTACTTCAACGATACGTTCAGAAATATTTGGCGCATAATCACCGTAAATACGGCGTAATTGGCCCTTAATTTTCGCCATTACAACGTCATAGTGGAACGGTTTTGTAATATAATCATCCGCACCGCTTTCAATCGCCATAATTTGTTCCATCTCACCAGCACGTGCTGAAATGAAAATAATTGGACAAGTAGATTCATGACGAATTTGACGGCACCAGTAGAATCCATCGAATTTCGGTAAGTTTACATCAAGTAAAACAAGGTGTGGTTTCACTGCGTTAAACGATTCCATAATATCATCGAAGTTCTCTGCAACAACAGCTTCATAGCCGTATTTTTGAATGTGAGATTGTAGTAATGATGAAATATTTGGATCGTCTTCAACGATTAAAATTTTATACATATGTATATTCCTCCTAAAAAAACAATTGTAGCTATAGTGTATCATGTGTTTCAAGTCTTTTCATTATGTTGAAAGATAAGCTAGTAAACAGTATAGGTCAAAACTGAGAAAAGTAAAAAGTATTATATTTTTTTATGAAATTTGGAACTTTATTTTGCTTACTGTCCAATATATAGTGAGAACATCGTTAAGGAGGGGGCACTACTTGGTAAGTAATGAAGATATACATATTTGGATAGAGCGTTTACTAAAAGGTGACGAGGAGGCTTTTGAATTTATATTTGATTTAACGAGTCAGAGAATCTACGAAACCGTCTTTGCTATAGTTAAAAATCGACATGATACAAATGAAATCGTAAATGAAATCTACTTCCAACTTTGGAAATCTATTTCAACATATGATCAATCTAGACCGTTTCTATTTTGGTTGAATGGAATTGTTTACAAGCAGATTAGTCAGTGGAGAAAGCACATATGGAAAAGGATACGCTTATTTGAAAAACAACAATTAAATGATGAGACAGTTGTAGAGGTTCCGGAAAAAATATTAGTAAGAAAAGAAACAGAAGAGCAGTTAGTAACGGTGATACAAGAACTACCATTTAAGTTTAGAGTAGTGATCGTTTATCGCTTTTATCATGATTACACGTATGAAGAAATTGCAGAACTATTACAAATTCCTATAGGTACAGTAAGATCTAGAATTCACAGAGCGTTAGAAAAAATTCGGAATCAATCTAGTATAGAAATAGATGAGGAGGAATCTAATTCAAATGTCGTTTTCAAATGAATGTAAAAAAGCAATGAAACAAGAGGTTCCAAAAGAGGTTAAAGAGCGTGCTTATCAATCCTTTAGTCAAATGTATAAAAAAGATAACAAAAAGAAAACGAAAAAGAAATTATTAATAGCAGGTTTAATAGCGGCTGTCATTATACCAACGAGTACAATGGCATTAAACAATTCCTATTTTGCAAAGCCAGAGGTAAAGTTAAATGAAATGATTGGTGAAGAAGTTAAAAAGGATGCTGCGAATGGGAAGTCCATACAGTTAAACGAAAAAGTAGTAGATAATGGTATTACGCTTCATATAAAAGAAATGTTAATTCAAGACGCTAAAATACTTGTTTACTATCGGCTTGAGCAGCAAGATGGATCGCTTGTTCCTTATAAATTTAATACAACTGGGCTTGAGATTACAAACGATGGTAAAGAAGATGGGAAACAAATAGAGAGCCCGCATTATAAAAATAAGAAATTTAATGCTGTCCAATATTTGCATTTTCTTAGTAACACTCATACGGATAATTATCAAAAAGATCGTATTGGTAATCCCGATGCATTAGAAACAAGTATATTTTATTTAACGAATCAAGCGGGAGAAGCTTTTGAAACGGTGTTCGCTTCTCACGATAAACCAGAGGGAGTAATGGTTTTTGAACCGTTAGAAGGTGAAAGATTTCCAGACTTCTTATCTGTAAACATTAATATTAACAGAGTTGGAGGAACGGAAGGAACTTGGACATCGAAAATTCCTGTGGATATGGTGCATAAAACTATCCAAAAGGACTCTACAAAGAACGAATGATAATCCATACTAGGTGTGTGAAAGCATGAGTAGTTATTGGTTAGATGAATTCGGAACGATAGTAGGTATGTCCTTTATTATAAGCTTGCTAATCTTTTCGATTTCTTCGTTTGTTAATAAAATAATAAAGTTTAAATAAAGCAGCTTTTCTTATTAGAAGAGCTGCTTTACTTTTTAACCTGCGTAATCTATAGATTTTATTCAATATAGAGTAATTGACATAGGATAAAAAATAAAAAGGGGCGTATAGATAATTGACAATTAACTAAAAATATTTTAACATTTAGATAAATATCTAAATGTCTAATTAATGAAGGGAAGAAAGACATTGAATCAAGCATTTAAAGCATTAGCAGACCCAACAAGGCGAAAAATTTTAGATTTATTAAAAGAAGGCGATTTAACCGCTGGGGAAATTGCTGAACATTTCAATATGACAAAGCCAAGTATTTCACACCACTTAAACGCACTTAAAAATGCTGAACTTATCCAAGATGAAAAAAAGGGGCAATTCGTTATGTACTCTTTAAACACAACTGTATTTCAAGATTTGTTGACTTGGGTGTTTACATTTACGAATAAGGGGGAAGAGGGGAAATGAGGAAGCATCTTTTTGCAATTTTATTAATTGTTATAACTTGTTTAGCTTGGGCGTTTGCTTGGCCACATTTACCAGATACAATTGCAACGCATTGGAGCGGTGGTAAGGTAGATGGCTATTCTTCTAAACTGTATGGAATGATCTCGATGGTTGGAATTATGATTGGGCTATATATATTTCTAAATGTATTACCAAAGATTGATCCAAAGAAAGCAAACTACGAGAAATTTTCTAAAGCTTTTATGATGATGAATAACGGGATACTGCTACTACTATTTGTAGGGAATATAGATATTATTACAAGTGGGCTTGGATATAACTTATTCATTAATCGCGTGCCTGAATTATTAGTTGGTATTTTATTTATAGTCATCGGAAACTATTTACCACAATGTAAACCAAATTACTTTGTAGGTATAAAGACACCATGGACATTAAGTAACGAAGAGGTATGGAGAAAAACACACCGTTTTAGCGGAAAAGTTTTTGTTGCATTAGGAATTATTATGATTTTAAGTGTTTTTGCACCAGTAGCATGGAAAACTTTCGTAATGGTTGGCATTATTATCGGTGCAGTAGGACTAACGATGGGATATTCTTATGTCGCCTATAAAAAAGAACTAAAAGTGTAAATAAAAGCTGCTTTTCCTTCTAAGGAAGAGCGGCTTTATTTTTTATCCCGCTTTAATGGGCAGTAAGACCCCCACCTCAAAATTCAGCGAAAGCAAAGAATTTAGGTGGGGGATCAACTGCCCATAAAAGTCCGATTGGTTCAACTAATAATCAGTGGGGGATGAAGAAATCCCCCACTGATTAAAGTTTCACTTTATTTCTTCAAAACCGGTATCCAAATTTCACTTTTAAAGTTTGGGGAGGATATATCTTTCTGTTCATTCCACAATATTTCCGGTCCTTTTGCTAGTTCATAGTTTGAGGAAGGAAACCATTCGGAATAAATGCGCCCCCATACATTTTGTAATGTTTCAGGAAATGGACCGACAGCTTCAAAGATAGCCCACGTTGAAGCTGCGACTTCAAGTTGAGCGAATTGCTCTGGACAATCTTTCGTTGTTGCTACTCCAATGTAGTGATCAAGTTCTCCTTTTTCCTCCATCCTTCCTTCAGAAAAGTTAGTAGAGGCACTAATGATTCCATTCGGTTCCATGTTTGCAAGCATCTTTAATGTTTGAATGGACTCAGGATTTAAACTTTTCCACATAGAAGCAATTTCTTCATTTACACCGTTAAATACAATTGGTACGCGTTTTGTAATACCAATAATACGAAATGCTTCTTTTTCTTCAATTCGATAGTTCATTTCATTTCCTCCTTGAATCGATAACTGGAAGGTCATTGGTGAATAAGCTTTCAAAGAATGACTACTATTTCGGGCCTCTGAAGGTGTTATGCCGTGCAAGTTTTGAAAGGCACGTGCAAACGAATCTGGTGAGTTGTATCCATATTTTATAGCGACATCAATGACTTTTGCATCGCTAACTTTTAGTTCAAAAGCAGCAAGAGTAAGACGTCTACAGCGAATATATTCTGATAGGGATATGCCAGCTAGAAAAGAAAACATTCTTTTGAAATGATATTCAGAGCAGTACGCTATTTTTGCGACTTTTTTAAAATTAATTTCATCTGTTAGGTTGTTTTCAATATACTGCATTGCTGCATTCATATTTTTAAGTGAATCCATACGATGACCTCCTTGTTAAATAGAATAGCAGGAAAAAAATAAGTCCATCCGACATTTCATGCACAACTTTGTAGGGGACATTTTTAACCTTACAAAATTGTAATGTTCCTGTAAGGAGAATGAATGGATGGCATGATATCCCAATGTTATAGTAACAAAGTACTTTCGTTCAGTAGGTTAAATTTTGATTTCTCTGCTTACCGGCCTTACATAACTGTCATGTTTGTGTAAGAAACATCGATAGTGGCAAGAGTAGAGAGTGTATATAGTTGAAAATAGAGAATAGAAGAAATGAGGGATGTCGAGATGAAAACAGTGTTAGAAGCAAAAAATATTGAAAAAGTGTATGACACGGGTGGTAATAAATTCGCAGCGTTAAAAGGTATTAACTTACAAGTAAAAGAAGGTGAGTTCGTTGGAATTATGGGACCTTCTGGTTCGGGGAAGACGACTTTACTAAACGTTCTTTCTACAATTGATAATGCGACGAACGGTGAAATTTTAATTGATGGAAAAGATATTGTGAAGATGAACGATGATAAGCTAGCGTTATTCCGCCGCGATCATTTAGGGTTCATTTTCCAAGATTATAATTTATTAGATACGTTAACGGTGAAAGAAAATATTGCCTTACCTCTTGCGTTATCAAAGGTGAAAGCAAGTGAGATTGATCGCCGTGTTCTTGAAATCTCAAAGAAATTCGGTATTGATCATATTTTAAGTCAGTTCCCATATCAAGTATCTGGTGGACAGAAGCAGCGCTGCGCAGCATCGCGTGCGATCGTTACAAATCCTAGTATGATTTTCGGAGATGAGCCGACAGGAGCGCTTGATTCTAAATCAGCAACAGATTTATTAGAAAGTATGAAGTCGTTAAACGAATATGATAACTCTACAATTTTAATGGTAACGCACGATGCGTTTGCGGCGAGTTATTGTAAACGAGTTATTTTCATTAAAGATGGTGAGTTATATAAAGAGTTGCACCGCGGGGAATCAACGCGTAAGCAGTTCTTCCAAAAAGTTGTTGACGTAATGTCTTCTATTTCCGGAGGTATGGCTGATGACCTTATCTAGCATTGCCCTCCGCAACATACAGCGGAACTTTAAAGACTACTTTGTATATTTTGCATCTATGATCTTTAGTATCGTCATTTATTTTACATTTAAGGCGTTACAGTATAATTCACAAATGGAAAAAGCCGCGGAGGGTTCAAAAAAAATTAGCGGTGCGTTTCAAGTATCAAGTGTCATGCTAATTATTTTCGTGGCCGTGTTCATTATATATTCAAACGGTTTCTTTACAAGGAAGCGTAAAAAAGAAGTTGGACTCTATTCCTTATTAGGTATTCGTAAAAGACAGATTGGTAAAATGCTGTTTTATGAAAATATGTTAATGGGATTAATGTCTTTAATTATCGGTATTGCGATTGGTAGTGTCCTTTCGAAACTATTCCTTGAACTGCTAGTAAGCATGATGGGATTAAACTTAAATGTTCATTTTGAAGTACCGATGGCTGCAATTGTTGATACAGCACTTATTTTCTTTGTGATTATTTTGTATACATCACTTCAAGGATATCGTTTAATTTATCGATTTAAGCTAATTGAACTTTTCCGAGCAGAACGCGAAGGAGAGGCAATGCCAAAAGGATCAGTTATTATGGCATTAATTTCAGTTTTCTTAATCGGTTCAGGTTATTTCTTAGCATTAATGTACGTGAAGGCACTTAAGTATGCAGACTTTATGGTAGTTGCACTTTACATTTTACTTGCGACAGTATTAGGTACGTACTTACTATTTATGTTCTTTACAGTATTCGTACTAAAGCGTGCAAGAAATAATAAATCATCGTTTTATAACGGTATGAACATGGTAACGACGTCACAGTTACTATACCGTATTAAAGGAAATGCAAAATCACTTGCGACAATTTCTATTTTAAGCGCGGTAACATTAACAGCTGTTGGTACGTCAGTTACGATGTATTACAACACATTTACACAATCAAAAGCAGTTGCACCATATAGCTATTCTTATGAGAAAAAAGATGCAGAGCTTGATAAGAAAGTGAATGCGATTTTTGCAGAAGAGAAGCAAAATCATCCAATCAAAGATCAATTTGAAATTGAGACAGTTCCTGTAAAAGGGAAGTTTGAAGGAAATAAAGTTGATTTCATTCTGAATATGAACTATACGATTTCAGAGAAATATCAGTTTATGTCTCAGTCAGAATTTAATAAACTGGCGAAAAAATATGATGTAGAACCAGTGAATGTAGCTACTGGCGAAGCATTTGTATATGATAGTTCATACATTGAGGGATATGAATTCAGTCCTCAATATAAAGGAAATAAAGCGGTATTCCAAATGGGAAATGAAACGAAGTCTTTAACGATTCAAGGTGTAAATAATACAGCAATTACGAATTTAGGTGAATTAGTTGTTGTCGTTTCAGACGAAATGTATGGGCAAGCGAAACAGACATTTGGAACACGCGCTGTAAAAAATATTGATGTAAAAGATGAAAGAAATAGTAAAGTACTTACAGAAAAGTTAACGAAAGTGATGCCAGCTGGTGAATCAGAAATGATACCACCATTTAGAGACTTCTATACTGGTTTCCAGATGGGGCTTGAAGGAACAGGATTAATGATGTTCATCGGAATGTTCTTAGGTCTTGTATTCTTACTAGCAACAGGCTCTATCATTTACTTCAAGCAATTAACAGAAGCAAATGCTGACCGTGAACGTTACATTGTACTTCGTAAAGTCGGTGTAACGAAACAAGAGATGAAAAAAGCTATCGCAAAACAAGTAAGCTTTATCTTTGCGATTCCGTTAGTCATCGGAATTCTACACAGCCTATTTGCACTAAAAGGCTTAGCGAACTTACTACCATTCGAAATTATGATTCCGCTCCTAATTAGTATTGGAGTATATGGCGTCATTTATATCGGATATTACTTCCTAACAGTTCGTTCTTATTATAAGATTGTGAGCGCGAAATAATAAGGGAACAGCTATCGCTATAAGCGGTAGCTGTTTTTTCATTCTTCATAAAATCTTAAGAAATCTCCTCAATTTTTGTTAAGAAACGATAGTTATACTTAGAAACAAGTTACAAACTATTGAACGAATGGGGAGAGGGTTACGTGCAACTCATAACATTCTTACATGAATTTATTAAACATCCGAAACATACTGGCGCTATTGCGCCAAGTTCAAAAATATTAGCAAAGAAAATGGTAGATGTAATTGATTTTAATAAGGCGAAGTGCATCGTAGAGTTAGGGCCTGGTACAGGGGTGTTCACGAAAGAAATTATGAAGAGAAAGAAGAAGGAAACAATATTTCTTCTTATTGAAATTAATGAAGTGTTTTGCAAAGAGTTAAAGAGAAAGTTTAAAGATGAACAGAACGTCATTGTCGTACACGGTTCAGCTGAAAATATAAAGAAGTATATGGAAGAATTCAATATAGAATGCGTTGATTACGTCTTATCGGGATTACCTTTTGCTTCTTTACCAGAAGAAGTTTCAAAGCGTATTTTAAACAATGTAATGGCAGCGATACATGAGAATGGTGAATTTATTACATTTCAATATTCACTTGTGAAAAAAGGATTTATACAGCATTTCTTTCCTGAAATTAGGCTAGAGAAAGTGTGGCTCAATTTCCCGCCAGCTTACGTCTTTAGCTGTAAAAAAGAGTTTAGCAGAGCATATGCATAATGGAATTATATGAATTATTATCTTATATTGAACAATACGGTTATTGGGCATTATTTTTCTGTTTATGGTTAGGTATTATCGGTATGCCAATTCCAGACGAAATGATCGTAATGAGTGGTGGTTTTGTATCGTCACTCGGGATATTAAGTGTCATTCCCGCATTTTTATTAACATATTTAGGCGTTGTATCTGGACTATCTTTAGGTTATATATTAGGGAAAATATTTGGTACGAAAGTACTTGATAAGCTAATGAAAAAGAAAAAGGCGAAATATCTTTTTAAATCTCAACAAATGGTAGAGAAGTATGGTCATTATGCGTTAGTCACAAGTTACTTCATACCAGTTGTAAGACATATCGTACCGTATTTAGTTGGAATGAATAACATGTCATTTAAGACATATGCTCTGTATTCTTATACGACAGGGTTTGTTTGGACACTCGTTTACTTTGTGCTCGGTTCTTTATTCGGACAACATATTGAAAGGATTGTAGCAATTGTGATAGAGTATGGCGTGTATTTTGGCGGAATTGTTTTTGTTGTTGCGAGTGGTACTTATTTGTATAAGCAAAGAAGAAGTACGGTCATGAGTAAGTAAATAGGATCAAGGTTTACTCTTATTGAGAGTAGTATAAAAGGGGGGAGTTATTTTGTAAAATAACTCCCCCTTTTAATGTAATAGTTCCTTATTACTTTCATTAGGTGTTGTCTGAAATACAGTTATATAAATTGTTAATATGGTTGTATTGATTAGATTAGCTAATACAGTCATAAAATCACTTGATGGAGCGATAAGAACGAAGATTGAAAGTATGGCAGAAGCAAGTGGAATAAACTTTTGTAGTATAGTTAACTTTCTATTTTTATGAAGCTTCGAAGATTGAAAGAAGCAAAGTAAGAAAATAAAGGATGTAAATAATAATCCTAAATATCCCCATCCATCTTCAATATACCAAGGTAAAAAGCTCATTCTTGATGTGAAAATAAATAGATTGAATACTAACGTGCTAATGATTAGTGTATTTAAAACCGTGATATTTGTTTGTTTTTCCATTTGAATTACACTCCATAATTTATTTTATACTGCTATTTATGGGCAGCAAAAAATACTGATTAAAATTTCACCTTATTGAGATGTTTTTGCCATTTCCATAAATCTTTGTTCCATTTCATCCAAATCGAATGAATGGCATATTCTGCGGTCTTCTTTATCTAAAATTCGATAGTGTTGCGATAAAATATTTTGTTGTATTTGATAGCCGTTTAATTCTTTTATTTGTCGCCACCATACTTTTCCTCCTAAAGTCTTCGGGAAGTTCGTATTGTAATGTGTAAAAGCGATTGTTTTAATAATTTCATTCACATCATCCCCAAATGTCATCTGGACTGTATCGCACTGTTCGAAGAGTGTTACGACACAAACTGCACCTGACCATGTTAGCGTGCGTCTTCCTTTTTCAATTTCCACTAATGTTTTCTTTGATAAACCGATAATTTCTGACATTTTATCTTGTGATAAATTATTTTCAACACGGATGAGTTTTAGTTTTGAATTAACGAGTTCAATAAATTCTTGTTTATTCATTATGCATCTCCTTTTTCTTTATAGTGTAAAATTACACTAAAGGTGTAATTTTGTCAATTGTAGCGTGAAGAGTTCTTTTGTTTGTTTTTTGATCTCACTAATTAATATTTCACTTTTCGTTTAAGAAAATGTTAAGAAACAGTACGAGTTTTTATTAAGAAATGGGCCCTATACTTAGAAACATCTTAAAGAAAACATAATGAAAGGCGGAATATAGATGAAAAGATTTATTTTTGGATCATTACTTGTTATCGTCGCAGGAGCAGCATATTTATTAAATGGGAGTACTGCAATTGATAGAATGAATCCATTTCTGAATTTAGAATATCGTTACGCAATTATTGATACAGATGGAAAAGAGTTAGGTGGAAATAAAGGTTTTGAATACACAGTTAAAACTTATGATGAGAAGGGAGAAGAGAAAGAAGTAACAATTGATGGAGTAGATAAATTACAAAAAGGCTCATACTGGCATGTCATTACGAAAGGTAAGTTTTTGCATGATAAAGTAGAAATTGAGGTAGATAAAATTCCTGATGGAGCAAAGATGAAGTTAGGATTATAAGTATAAAACCGATTCTCAATGTGGGAATCGGTTTTGTTATTTTATGGTAAAGTATAGAGGGGGGAGTGAGAGTTATGCTACTCATCGTGAGCCTTATATTAATTGGAATTATGTGTAGTATGAGAATCGTATCTTTACATATGATAGAGCGAGAAAAGATAGAAGAGAGATATGTATATTGTCCAAAATGTAATGCGAAAATTAGGAGAGGGAATTCTGCTCCTTTTTGCTCGAAATGCAATGTAATATTTTAACGAAAGGAAATCCGAAATCATTTTGTATGGTTTTGGATTTTCTTTTTAAGAAAATATTAAGAAACCCCGTGACTATTTGTTAAGAAAATCTATTTATACTGAGTTCTGTTGCTTAAAGGAAACATCAAGAATTATAACAGGAGGTTTAAATAGATGAAAACAATGTTAGAAGCGAAAGGGATTTCGAAAATATATAAGACAGGCAGTAATACATTTGAAGCGTTGAAAGATATTCATTTACAGGTGACAGAGGGAGAGTTTGTCGGCATTATGGGGCCGTCTGGTTCTGGGAAAACGACACTTCTAAATGTTCTTTCTACTATTGATACAGCATCAAAGGGTGAAATTTTAATTGATGGAAAAGACATTGTGAAGATGAATGATGATGAACTAGCGTTATTCCGTCGTAATCATTTAGGATTCATTTTCCAAGACTATAATTTATTAGATACGTTAACAGTGCGAGAAAACATTGCATTGCCACTCGCTTTATCAAAAGTGAAGGCAAAAGAGGTAGAATCTCGAGTTGAGATGATTGCAAAGAAATTTGGAATAGATCATATTTTAAATCAATATCCGTATGAAATATCAGGTGGACAAAAGCAGCGCTGCGCAGCATCAAGAGCGATTGTAACAAATCCAAGTATGATTTTTGGAGATGAGCCAACTGGTGCGCTTGATTCTAAGTCAGCGACAGATTTATTAGAAAGTATGAAATCATTAAATGAAAAAGATCGTGCAACGATTTTAATGGTAACGCACGATGCATTCGCTGCGAGTTATTGTAAGCGAGTTGTATTCATTAAAGATGGAGAATTATATAAAGAGTTATATCGCGGAGAGCTTACGCGAAAACAGTTCTTCCAACAAGTTGTTGACGTAATGTCTTCTATTTCTGGAGGTGCTATAAGTGAGCTTGTATAGCATTGCTCTTCGTAATATAAAACGAAATTTTAAAGATTATTTTATTTACTTTGCTTCTATGATTTTTAGTATCGTCATTTATTTTACGTTTAAATCATTGCAGTACAATTCACAAGTTGGAGAAGCCGGCGACCGAGTTAGTAACGGATTTCAACTTGCAAGTGTCATGCTTATTATATTTGTTGCGATATTTATTATATATTCAAATGGATTTTTTACACGAAAGCGCAAGAAAGAAATAGGTCTTTATTCTTTACTAGGTATTCGAAAAAAAGAAATAGGCAAAATGCTGTTTTATGAAAATATGTTAATGGGTTTACTGTCATTAGTAATCGGCATTGTAATTGGTAGTTTACTTTCAAAATTATTTCTTCAATTGTTAGTAAGCATGATGGAATTAGGCGTAAATGTTCATTTTGAAGTACCGATTGGAGCGGTTATTGATACAGCAGTTATTTTTTGTTTTATTATTCTTTATACATCTTTCAAAGGGTATCACGTTATTTATCGTTTTAAATTAATTGAATTATTCCGAGCAGATAATGAAGGAGAGAAGATGCCGAAGGGTTCAAAATTAGTAGCTATCATTTCTGTTTTATTAATCGGGATCGGCTACACTTTATCTATAACAGGACTTAAGCATGCGAATAACGATAACTTTATGCCGCTTGCTCTTTCAATTTTATTAGCGACAGTACTTGGTACGTATTTGTTTTTTATGTTCTTTACTGTATTTGTATTAAAAAGAGTACGAAATAAAAAATCTAAGTTTTATAACGGAATGCAAATCGTTACGACATCTCAGTTACTATACCGCATTAAAGGAAATGCAAAATCATTAGCAACAATTGCAGTATTAAGCGCAGTAACATTAACAGCGGTTGGAACGTCTGTAACAATGTATTACAACACATATATGCAGGCGAAGAAATATAAGCCAATTAGTTATTCGTACGAAAAGAAAGACGCTCATGTAGATCTTAAAGTAGATGAAATTTTAAAAGAGGAAAGAGAAAAGAATGAAGTCATTCATCAATATGAGTTAGAAACGGTAAAAGTAGTCGGTGAGTTTGGTGATGATGTTTCAAATAAAGATGCCTTAAACTCAAGAACAACTGAACTTATGGCACAATCATCATTTAATAAAATTGCAAAATATTTAAAGGAAGAAACCGTGGATGTAAAGAAGGCAGAAGCGTATGCATTTGATGCAATGTATGGTGAGGGGAATAAAAATACTGGTGTATATAAAGGGAAGAAAGGAATATTTCCAATTGGAGAAGTCGCACCGGTACAGGTAAAAGAAGTAAAAGCACGAAATATTACAAACTTATATGAACTTGTAGTTGTCGTTCCAGATGAAGTGTATGAACAGGCAAAAAAGACAGTTGGATTTCATACTGTAAAAAACATTGATGTAAAAGATGAAAGAAATAGTAAAGTACTAACAGAGAAATTAAAACAAGTAATACCAGAAGAAGATGCAGAAGGACAGGAACAGTTCAGTGACTTCTATACTATTTTCCGAGATGGTATTGAAATGTCAGGATTAATTATGTTTAGTGGGATTTTCTTAGGATTAGTATTTTTACTTGCGACAGGTTCAATCATTTACTTCAAACAATTAACAGAAGCACATGCAGATCGCGAGCGTTACATCGTTCTTCGAAAGCTTGGAGTAACGAAAAAAGAAATGAAAAAGGCAATCGCAAAGCAAATGAGATTTATCTTCTTCATTCCTTTAGTGGTAGGCATATTACACACTTTATTTGCGCTAAAAGGATTAGCGACAGTACTTCCTTATGAAATTGCAGTACCGTTATTAATTAGTATTGGTGTGTATAGTGTCATTTATATTGGTTATTATTTCCTAACAGTTCGTTCTTATTTTCGGATTGTGAGTAAATAAAAAAGGCGAAAGAGAACATCGTAAAAATGATGTTCTCTTTTGCTTTTTTTAGTTAAAATGGGGTGTGCATAACAATGATATTTTAAATGGAGTGTTATATTTGGTAATTTTTATTATAGTAGGATGTCTATTAATAGGCATTATTTTTACTGGTCTAAGTATGTATAGGTTTGTAAAAGAAATAAAAGAAAAAGATTCAAAAAAAGATAAATGGACAGTAGTGGCACAAAATATTTTAGAGCTATTTTGTGATCCGCTGCACGGAGCACCGTTCTACTTTTTAATTGGTGCGCTCTTTTTAGTAGTGGGGCTTTTATTGCTCTCTATGGGAATGGGCTGGGGCTGGGTTGAAATTGATTAGTTGACGCCGTGGCTTGGAAATTAAACCATAAAGTAATGTTGATGAACGACAAAGGGAAAACGATGTGGATGTTAACCTTTTTAGAGAAAAACGAGTCAGATAATTTAGTTTGGAAGATTGAAAGAATAGATTAGAAATAGATAAGAAGTGGAGTGCATATGATGGAGACACAAATCGTTATTGGGGTACCTGGTTTATGGAAAGATAGAACAGAATTAATACAAGAAGTTGCGAGTAAGAGTAACTATATGTTAGCAGGAAATATTATGCACCATAAGGAGAAAGAGATTGGTTTTGAAATCGATGTATATGAACAAGATCCATCTATAGGAGAAGCTTTCTTCTATGCAAGTGGTGAGCGTTTTGATGAAGAATTGCTTCGAGAATTGGAGAAGCATACTTATACAGTGTATGTTATCGCGAAAGTTGACGATACAGAAAGATTACAAGAAGTGATTGATGTAGGAATGGAGCTTTTAAATGCAGGTGGACTAGCTTTAAAAGTTGAAACAGCGGGCGTAGCTTATTCGAAAGAAGAATGGAAAGAGCTTGCAGCGGATAAGGAAATATTTCCTATGTATTCGCACATTGTAACTTTAGTAGGAGACGAAGAGGGCGGTTATTATTCATGTGGAATGCAGGCATTTAATCTACCAGACGTTGTTTTAGACGGAGGAATAGATCCGGAAGTAGCTGTAGATTTATTAAATGATTTTAACTTACATAATATATTCGAAAAACCTAATTTGAAAGATGGAGATACAATTAGTTTTACAGAAGATTCTCCGGTGTATCGTATAGTTCATTGTATAGATGAGCGCTATGAACAAGAGGATCCGTTTTATAATCCATGCGGGTTATGGAAGTTAGAGAGTGCTTCAACAAAGAAATCTATATTTCAAAAAATGAGGAGTATGCTAAGAGGATGAAGAAATACGTAAAAGAGCAACTGCGCATATGTGAAAAATATGGGGCCGAGTATGTAGAATCAGCAGATAACTTGAAATTAGGCATAGCACAAAATGTGAAAAATGGTATCGTTCCAATTAATGGTT
Source organism: Bacillus cereus group sp. BfR-BA-01379 (assembly GCF_022663605.1). Classification (NCBI taxonomy): domain Bacteria; kingdom Bacillati; phylum Bacillota; class Bacilli; order Caryophanales; family Bacillaceae; genus Bacillus; species Bacillus cereus group sp. BfR-BA-01379. The sequence continues at coordinate 822 of NZ_JAKUFT010000083.1, read as the reverse complement.
TACGAATGCCTGTAGAAAGTGGAACGACAGGTTGGTACATTTGGGCTGGTGAAGAAATGGGGGCAGAAGAAGATTTCTTTCTTCCTTTGCATGTTCGACATATAGATGAATGGGCACCTGAAATAAAGAAATACTTAGGATTACCACCTGGTTGGAGATTTTTAATTACTGGAGATTATGAGGACGTGTGGTATGATCCGAATTTACTTGATGAAGATTTAGAAGAGGATTTGGATGAATGGGAAGAAAATATGCTACAAGAGTATGGATGGTACATGCATAGCATATTAGCGGAAGATAATGATGGAATACATGCTAATTATCATACTCATGGTCTAAGAGAAAACTTTAATCATCAAGATCTACAAATAATATTAAATATGGACCCTGAAGTCGCACATGGTGTTTTTTGTTCTATAGTAGAAGAAATACGTAGTGGGAAAAAGTTTGAACAAGGGATTGAGTATACGAATATTATTGAAGGATATCCCATTATTATGAAGTCTTTCGTAGAGATAGATCGAGAAGTTTTGAGGGTTTTATTACCTGATGAAAGAGGGATTCTTCCTACTGTGCTAGAGTGTGATGAATGTTATAAGACTCAATTGGATGATATTGAGGAAAGTTGATAAAAAAAGAGCTTGAAACAATTCAAGCTCTTTTTTTATTACTATTTATGTCCTAAAATATGCTCAACCTCATGCACACTTAATTTACTTGCCTTAGCAATTGTTTCAAGTGGTATACCAAGATCATGCATACTTTTAATCATTTGAATTTTTCCCTGCTGAACCCCTTCTTTTCGACCCTTTTCAATGCCTT
>NZ_JAKUFT010000082.1:0-20402 GCF_022663605.1 Bacillus cereus group sp. BfR-BA-01379 | reverse complement strand
AATAAATGGTAAGGAGCTTTAATCATGGAAAATATAGATATCGGTAAAAAGATTGAAAAGCAAAGAAAAGAAAAAGGTTTAACGAGTAAAGAACTAGCAACGATGGCAGGTATTACACCTTCTATGTTAAGTCAAATTGAGCGTGGGTCTGCTAACCCTTCTATCCAAACATTAAAAGTACTCGCAAAAGCGTTAGATGTTCCAACATTTAGCTTTTTACTTGAAGATACAAATACAGACGATTTAATTGTACGTTCTCATAAACGAAAAAAAATGATTATCGATAATTTATCATATGAATTGTTATCACCTGATTTTACAGGGAATTTAGCAACAGCAATTATGACCGTTCCGCCGAATACAGCTTCATCAGAAAATGTACTAGAACATAAAGGTGAAGAATTAGCATTTGTATTAGATGGGATAATTACATTACATTTAAACGAAGAAGAGTACACTTTAGAAACGGGTGATAGCGTAAAAATACCCGCTTATTTAAAGCATAAATGGGTAAATCAATTCGAGAAAAATGCCATTGTTTTATTTTCTGTTACTCCGCCGATTTTTTAATACACAATAAAAAAAGATAGCCACGTACGGACATACTCCATACGTGGCTATCTTTTTATTTTTTCGGCACCAACAAAATTCCTAAACTAATAACAAAAAAGCTCATTATTTGCTGTGCTGATAAACCAAATAGAACCGAATTTTGTTCACTAACAAGCGACATAATGATATGAGCAAACCCCTCAACTATTAGAAAAACACTTATATTCTTTCCATTTCCTAATCTTTCATTTTTCATCCATAACAAGCCCAGTATACAAAGGCCAAGGATGATTTCATATACGAAAATGGGATGATATAAAAATTTAGATTCATATATTTTCACACCCCAAGACAGTGTCGTTTGTACACCTATTTTGTGGTGGAATAGAAAATAAAAAATAATACTCATACATAGCCCAATAGGCAATGCATCAAGTAAAATACGAAACGAAAATTGCTCCTTTTTACTTTTCCAAACAATATATGCACTCGCAATTACACAGCCTGCTATAATATGCTTCATACTTCCTATAGCTAATAATGCTTGCAATGGCGATTTAAAAGCCCATACTGGATTTATTATTGCCGGTGCAAATTTCCATACAAATACAATGATTAGAAAAGCATTTGTTACTGCATCCATCATTTTTTCATATGGTACACTTTCGTTCTTCATCTTTCGTTTCATCAACATAAATCCAAATAGACTTCCAATTATAAGAGATACAGGTTGTAACCTCATGATCCATTCCATCAATACAAAATCCCCTTAACTCTCAATTAATTTCTTAAATTTCTCTTCTAATTGATCTGGAGGTAATACACCTCGTACTTGCTCTACGATAATCCCATCTTTATTAACAAAAAATGTCGTTGGTAACGAAAATACTTTATAATCTAATCCAGCTACTCCGTCCATATCTAGTAAAACAGGAAACTTAAATCCGTGACGATCTGCAAACGCGCTCGCTTCTTGTACCGGATCTCCAATTGTCGCATTTACCGCAAAAATTTCAACATCCTTTTTATATTTATCATACATATGAACTAAGTCAGGTGCCTCCATTTCACATGGGCCACACCATGATGCCCAAAAATTAATAAGATATGGTTTTCCTTTTGCATCATTTAACGAATGCAGCTTCCCGTCCAATCCTTTTAATGTTATGTTTGGCGCTTTAAACCCTACTTGTGGTAATACTTCTGTTTCTTGTAACTCCGCTTGTTTTGCTTTTCTTTCTTTTTCTTCTTTTTTTGTATTATAAAAGTTCACTCCGGCCCAAATTAATGCCCCGGCCAGTATAATCGCAATTAGTTTCTTCACTTTTCTTCCTCCTCATTTTTAAAAACCAGTAAATCCACCGAATAGGCGAATAAAGAATGCTGTAATTTTCGTCATTTGATTTGTATACAGTAAAATACCTGTTATAATCATCATTCCTCCGCCAATTTTCATCATGACATTGGCATATGTAACAATCCATTTTACCTTTCCAATAAAGAATGCCATTACGAAAAACGGAACCGCAAACCCAAGATTATATGCTGTAATATAAAGAAGTGCACCTTCAGGATTCGTCGCCCCAAGCATGAGTACAGCTGAAAATATCGGTCCAACACATGGCGTCCAACCGGCTGCATATGTCATACCGACTAAAATCGAGCGAATATATCCAGTCGATTTACTTCTATACTGTACCTTTTTCTCTGCCATAAGCCACTTAGGCTGAAACAAACCCGTCATAAACAGCCCCATCAAAACAATGAAAATCCCGCCAATTTGTTGAATCAATTTTTGATTAGATGAAAATGTTATTCCAATCCAACTTACCGATAAACCTAACGCATAAAATATAACCGAAAATCCGATCATAAAAAATACAGTATGCATAATCGCTGATTTTTGCATCATTCCACGATTATCTTTTAAATCTTGAATAGATACACCTGTAATATATGATAAATAAGATGGATATAGCGGTAAAGAACATGGGGATATAAATGACAATACCCCTGCCCCAGCTACAAGCCAAATTGTTAAATCTGCTGCATTCATTTTATTCCCCCTAAATACACTACAATGAGTAGTGTTAATTCTTAAAAAAAGAGGCTATATGCACTCTCCGACAATAAGTACAACCGATATACAGAATAAAGCTAATGTTACATATACCGAATTCGTATGTAATGGAATATTAAGCTTTACGACTTTTTCATTTAACACTTGCTCGATTCGTAAATTTATTGCTGTTTTTGCAAATGAAGCTGTCACACATCGATTTTCGATTGTCTTTATTTTAATTATTTTTAATAATGCGCTACCTAACTCGAATTTAGATTTCATTTTTCGCATTGCATATTTATCTGCAGCTAACTCCTGATACACATGATAGCGTTGCAATAGCCCTTTTAATATCGGGATGTATATCATTCCTTCTGCTAATAACGTAAAACAAAATAATTTTAACGGATCTCGATTATTTTGATGATATTCTTCATGAAAAATAATTGCATCCATTTCTTCATCTGAGAATGTTTGAAGCATCCCTTCTGACATGACAACTTTCGGACGAAATAACCCAATTGTAAATGCCGCAACTTCCGAGGTCGGCAATATATATATTTGTTTTCCTTTTCGAATGAAAGGGATAAGTACTTTTTGTAATTTTTTACTATAGAAAAATTGTCGCCAAATTCTGTTGCATACTATGAGTACAGTAAGTAATAGTAATCCAGCAATTATAATACGAATGAGCGATAATTCCTTCATATGTTGTTCTAACTGAAACAAGCAAAACTTTGAAAGAAAGAACGCCTTATTTTGAAATAGAAATGGATATGTAACGTAATACACTAACAAACTGAAAAAGAGAGTACTAACAATTACTGCTAACAATATGATTTTACGCATTTGCCATTTCATTTCATTGATCCTCTTTTTTTAACTGATTCAATTTGTCTTCTAATTTTTTTATTAAAGTCGGATCAGCCTGCTCTAACTCATCAAGCATATGATTTACAACTAAATCTCCAAATTCCCCCATCAATTCCTGTGTCATTTTCTTCGTTTGATTGGATAAGAATTCTTCTTTTGTTTGCACAGCACGATATATACCACTTCTTTTCACAGTCTGTTTTTCTAAGTGGAATTTCTCTACTAACCTGTTCATAACTGTCATGACCGTATTAAAATTCACAGGTGATTCTTCACCTAATTTCTGCTGCACTTCTTTAATCGTAATACCCTCGGTAGACCAGACAATCTCCATAATTTTCGCTTCAAGCGGTCCAAAGAAATGATTTAACCCTTGCTCATTTAACTTATAGTTTTGAGTAAACATAGTACGGCTCCTTTCACACTACGAATTGTAGTATAAATTAAATGAAAGGTCAAACACGAATGATATGCACTAAAATTCACTACCTATAAATCAGTACCCCGTTCTATTCATCGTAAACCTAATTTCTCTCCAAATGTATCAAAGAGATACTGCTCTAATATTTGCACACTAAACTTCTCATTACGTCCAAGTGCAAATAATTCCCGATCTTTCGCTACAATCGTATCTAACGGAATAACGACATTATCCACTATTTTTGTAATTTCAATGATGTTACTTTTTACATTTACCTCTGTTTTAAATTCAATGTTTTCTAATACGATATGCGAGCGTCTTCCTGATGCCAAAAAAGTAAAGTTAGGATTTTTATAAATGCCAATTTCACTCTCTAATGGGTATAAATACTGAAAAATGATATCTCTATGTCCATCTTTTATTATTTTTTCATCCTTCTCATCATCTAAGTATTCTTTCACCTTCGTTGTAAATTCAAATCGAAAATCCACTTTTTTCACGCTCCCTCTTTGTATTTTTATATTAAATAAATATATTGAAATAATTTTACCATATTGTAATACAAGTTCCTATTAAAAGTAAAAACTCATTTGTAAAATCTCTATTATTTCCGATTCTTTTTTAAAGTATAAGCACTAATTCAATATGAATTAATGCCTTATTATATCTATTTAAACATATTGTTTCCATATTTTGAAACAATAGTATGAAGTATTATATATCGATAAAGTGAAACTTTTATCAGCTCTCACCACCTTTACTATTCCGATATACTGAAACTACATTTTCTACTTATTCATTACATAGAGAAGGAATGTAAGTCTCTTCTATCGAATTTTTATATAACGAAAATGATTAGGTGGTGCTTTACTATGAAATTAGCTGTCATTGGTGGCGGTGACTTACAAGATTCAAATCACTCGCCTATTAATGAGCGACTTATAGCATTAACAAATAAACAGTATCCAAAAGTATTATTCATTCCTACAGCTAGTCATGATGATGAAAGCTATATAAAATTATTTTTAGACACGTTCGAAAAACAATTACACTGTGAAGTACAAATTTTACGTACTATAACCGATACACTTTCTAAATATGAAATAGACGAAATGATTCAATCAGCTGATTTAATTTATCTCGGTGGTGGGAACTATATTCACATGCTTACACAATGGAAAGAACTTAAACTAGATGAAAAATTATTATTTGCTTTGCAACAAGGAACGCTCATTGCAGGGTATAGCGCCGGTGCTATGTGCTGGTTCACATCTAGTATCCGATCCGATTACGAAAGTTCTGGTTATATAGAGAGCAACGGCTGGGGTATTATGAACAAAAGATTTTGTCCACATTATAATCAATTAAATAGAATGAACGCCTTCCATTCCTTTTTACAAAATCATCAAGGTAATATAGAAGGAATTGCACTAGAGGATAATTGTGCTTTATATATTACAGAAGAATCTTTTGAAATTATCGGCGAACCTGAAAAAGCGTGGGAGTTTTATATGAGTGATAACAAACTCATTAGACAACATTTTGATATCACTTTAAAAAGCTATTTATAAACCTACACTTACAAAAAATGTCCCTAAGTATAATAACTTAGGGACATTTGCATGATTTAGCTCACTAATCGTGTAATTCGTTTCTTCTGCCATGAAAGCTTATAATATGCATACTGTAAAATTAAGCTGACAATAAATGCTGCTGGGTACCCAATCCATATCCCTTCTATACCAAGACTTGTATGGTAAGAAAGGTAATACGCTACGGGTACTTCAACAAGCCAAATTGATACAACGCCGATAACAGTTGGCCATAATACTGTACCACTTGCTCGCATTGTCGCACTAATAATTTGCGCATGACCGAAAATTAAATAACTCCATAATGTGATCATAACTAGGCTGTGAGCAATATCAATTGTAGTTTGACTCGTTAAAAATAGTGATAGTATGTCTCTTGAGAACAAGTAAATAAGAGATATTAGCACACCACCGATAACGTAGTTCATAATAATTCCGGCCTTCACAACTTTCTGCAATCGACCAAATTGATTTGCACCAATTGATTGTGCTGCAAAAATGGAAACTGTAATACCAAGGCTAACTGCTGGCATTTGTACATAACTTGCAACCTGATTTACGACGCCGTAGGCTGCTGTTGCATCCGAACCGTAACGATTTACAAACGCGATGACCGCAATTTCAGATAATGAAACTAATATCATATTAATACTCGCCGGAATACCGAGTCGTAGCAATAGCTTCAATAACTCCCCGTCCATGCGAAGATATTTCCTTACCGTACTATCTAATTGTAGTGGGTGATTTTTCTTCTTTAAATACACCAACATGACAATAAACGTAATAACTGTAGATATAACAGAAGCATACGCTGCTCCATACACATCTAATTTTGGAGCTCCTAACCATCCAAAAATAAGAATTGGTAATAAAATCATATTTAGTGCTGTACTTACAATTAAAAAGTAAAATGGCGTTTTAGAATCTCCTGTACCTCTCATAAATGTTGTATATGCGAAATATAAAAATAATACTGGCATCGATATAAATAATATACGTGCATAATGTACACTTATTTCAATAATATTTTCTGGCGTTCCCATAAGGCGCATAATATCCATTGCAAAAATACTGCCTACTATCGCCAACACAACTCCAATAATAAATGTAAATGTCAGCGTCGTACCAACGATAGCTTTTAAACGATCTTCATTTTTAGCACCAAACGCCTGACCAATTAAAATAGAACTACCTGAACCAATACCAATTACAAATGAAACGAGTAAGAAAAATAGAGGGAAGAATGCTGATATGGCTGCTAAATCATTCACTCCAAGCCATCTTCCTACTACTACCATACCGAATAATTGTCCAATTGATTGTAATACGTTACTTAATAATAACGGTACTAAAAACATGGACATCGACTTCCAAATCGGTTTACTCTCAATTTCTAACTTATGTGACTCCGCACCTTCTTTATTGTTATCTGTAGGTGGTTTCAAATTTCATTTCTCCTTTTATTAAAAGTCTATTTTTCAACTTCTATCTCTTTGTATAGTTGTTATAACAATGTGCTTCTATTCATTTTCTTTTCCGTATGATTATAACTTCACCCAATATTGACTTCCATCAGCTGTTCTATCTAAAAACCCATATTCGATTAAATACCTTCTTAACGTTACAAAATCCGGGTATACACTTTCTATAACTGTATTCACTTCTTTTTCAGTATACTTTTTATTACTATCAAACTTCGTCACTAAATGGCGTAATATAATTAATTTACGCTTTTGCTTTTTCGGAAATTTAGAAAGTGATCCATCTAATCCTTCTGTAAAATGCGCTTTTAATACTTCATCATTTTCTTCTTCTGTAATATTGTAGCGATCATCTACCATCGTTGCTGTTCTATGAATCGGTACAAATTTCGTTTGTACTTTTGATTTTTCTTCTGACAGTTCCATTAAAGCTAAAAACACTTTTGCTTGCTTCATTTTCTCTCGAAGTGTAAATCGATGATTGCGAATGGTTGAAGTACTTCCGCCATCCATCTCTTTTACAATTTCTTTATCATTCAGCCCCATATGGAAAAATTGAACCATCTTCTTTTGCAAATCAGTCAAACCCGTATACTTCTTATCAAGATTTAATAAATAATCAAACATAGACGTATGTTCATTTTGCACATGCACTTGTACAAACTTCTCAGCTTCATACAAAACTTGATTATCTTGATAAATAACTCCCTTAATAAATGCTTCTCCACAAGCTAAACAAATATATTCCTCTGCTTCCGCTTCAAATACATACCCTTTCTTCAATTCCTCAACCGAAGCATCCCAAAACTTCTCTGAAATATCACTCACACTAAACACTCCTTTAAAATGTTTATCTAAAAACAGACATTTTCCAATAACGTTTACTATCACTTCATCATCTTAACATACAGCAAATAAACATTTCAATGTTTCGTTTGCCCATTTTATAAACTTTTATTAAAACGTCTACTAAATAATTTTATTAAATGACTTAAAGTAACAAAAAAGCGAATGTATTTAATACGCAAATGAAGATAGAATGTGAAACAAAACATGACTATTCTGCAAGCTCTTTGGTTTACTGTTAAACAAATTTACGGTTCACATCATCCTCTTGGCCTTCCGCCTACTATACTGAAAGAAGTAAAATACACTGTTCAATATTTGAGTGACAACAACCTCATTTAACACGGAACTGGTATTTGCTCATTCCAAAACTTCAGCATTCGATTTTAACTACAAAAAAGGTGTTTCCATATACGAAAACACCTTTTACCCATTATATATTCTATTTGCAATCTCTAGTAATACTTTACTTGCCTGTACGAATATATGCTTTAGGTTTCGATCTTCAACAAATTTATTAGCACAACTACCTATAATCATCATACAACTAATTATGACTAGCGCTAACTTTCTATTCTTGTAAGTCACTTCATGCCACTCCGCTATTAAAAAACTTCCTTTGAATTTATCCCATCAAGAAATTTTACATCAATAATAAAACGTGTGAATATGCAATTTTGCATATTCACACGTTTTATTACGATGTTGTGATTTAATTTAGTTAAAGAACACGTATACCGAGGTGACTGACTTGAAGTTTACAGCGAAAAAGAATCCATTTCACGTCATTTTCATTACATTATTTAGCAGTATTTTTCTCGTTTCATTATTCTTCCAAAATGAAAATTCTATTTTTTTCACTCTCATGATGCTACTAAATGTCATGAATCTTTCTTCATTCTATTTCTCTCACTACGACGTAACGGAATCATCTCTTGTTGTAAAACATGGTTTTGTATTCCATACTGAAATTCCATTTGAAGATATTCGTCACGTTAAATTCTCTGGCAAAACACTTCGCTCTGAAAAGTGGACTAGGCAGCAATTAGAAATCCATTACAATTTATTTGATTCTGTGACAACTTTCGTACCCAAAGAAGAAAAATTCATTGCACTCTTAAAAGAGAACTGTCCACAAATGAAAGTATTGAATAGTCCTGCTAACAAATAATATATTTTGGCACTTGCAGTAATACAAATGGAAGACATACAAATATATATCAAAAAAGCCAAGATTCTAAACAAAGAACCTTGGCTTTTCTATTACTCTTTCGGGGCAATCATTTTTTTCGGATTGACAATTTCATCAAATTGCTCTTCTGTTAGTAGTCCAGATTGCAATGCTGCTTCTTTTAACGTTAACCCCTCTTTATGAGCATGCTTCGCAATTTTCGCTGCATTTTCATATCCGATATGCGGGTTTAATGCTGTAACAAGCATTAATGAACGATTTACATTCTCTTTAATTACTTCTTCATCTGCTTCAATACCCACTGCACAATTATCATTAAATGAAACAATTGCATCAGCTAATAAGTGAGCGGATTGTAAGAAGTTATATGCAATAACTGGTTTAAATACGTTTAACTCAAAATTACCTTGGCTCGCAGCAAATCCGATTGTTGCGTCATTTCCCATCACTTGCGCTACAACCATCGTTAACGCTTCACTTTGCGTTGGATTTACTTTACCTGGCATAATAGAGCTTCCTGGCTCATTTGCTGGAATAATAATTTCCCCTAGACCACTACGCGGACCGCTTGCCAGCCAGCGTACATCATTAGCTATCTTCATTAAATCAGCAGCTAATGCCTTTAATGCACCATGCGTATATACAACTTCATCATGGCTCGTTAATGCGTGGAACTTATTTGGTGCAGAAATAAATTGCTTACCTGTAAATTGGCTAATTTCCTCCGACACCATCTCACCAAATTTAGGATGAGCATTAATACCTGTTCCAACTGCAGTACCACCAATTGCAAGCTCTTTCATATATGTATTGCTCTCTGCAATCATACGTTCTGTTTTTTCAAGCATACGGTGCCATCCGCTAATTTCTTGTCCTAATGTTAACGGTGTTGCATCTTGTAAGTGTGTACGACCAATTTTTATAATATGTTCAAATGCAGTTACTTTTTCTGCTAACGTTTCTTTTAATTTCGTAATTGCTGGTAAGACATGATTTTCTACCGCAATTACACATGCTACATGAAGCGCTGTTGGAAATGTATCATTTGAACTTTGGGACATGTTCACATCATCATTCGGATGAATATGTACGTCAGATCCCTTCTCTTTCAAAATTTGATTCCCACGATTTGCAATTACTTCATTCACATTCATGTTTGACTGAGTACCACTACCTGTTTGCCATACGACAAGTGGAAAATGTTCATTCCATTTTCCTGCAATCACTTCGTCAGCTGCTGCCACAATTGCTTCTGCTTTTTCTTCTGATAGCTTTCCTAATTTTTGATTACTAAGTGCTGCACTCTTTTTTAAAATGGCAAATGCTTGTACAATTTCAAGCGGCATTTGCTCTGTTCCAATCGGGAAGTTTTCTTTACTGCGTTGTGTTTGTGCTGCCCATAATTTATCAGCTGGAACTTTTATTTCTCCTATTGTATCTCTTTCAATTCTGTACTCCATTTTTTCATCCCCTTGAAAATAAAATACCTACATCTCTTATAATAACAGACTTCCCCTTAAATGATAAGAATTCTCACTCATATATGTAAATATTCTATATTTATTTTTAAAAATTCCTCTTGACCTAAACTTAAGTTTAGGCTGTATCCTTTCCTTTGTAACCTACTATAACACTACTGGAGGAATTCAATATGAAAAAATATGCTTTCATAACAGGTGCAAATAAAGGAATTGGATATGAACTTGCTCGTCAATTAGCAGAAAAAGATTATCACGTATTTTTAGGTGCTCGTAATAAACAACTTGGACAACAAGCTGTAGAATCTTTACATGTATCAAACGTTTCCTATATTCAAGTAGATATTTCAAGTTCACAATCCATTCAAGAAGCAATCAAAAAAATTCATGAAACGACTGGCCACTTAGATTTATTAATCAATAACGCAGGCATAGCACTAGACTTCCATACGCTACCTAGTGAATTAAATATTGAAACTTTACGTCAAGGATTTGAAGTTAACTTTTTTGGAACATTCCAAATGGTGCAAGCCTTTTTACCATTATTAAAGAAATCAAGCAACAGTAAAATTATCAATGTAACAACTGACATGGCTTCCTTAACAATGTTTGCTAATGGTGAAACACATCCAATTAATGCGTTAGGGTATAATTCTTCAAAAACAGCTATTAATGCTTTAACATTAGCTTTTAGTAAAGAATTTAGTACTAACGGTCCAGAAATTTTCGGAGTAACTCCGGGTTTTACAACTACTGACCTTAATGGTAATTCCCCAGGTGGCCATACGACTAATGAAAGTGCTAAAATTATTATTAAATATGCATTAAGTGAAACAAACTATAATGGTAAAATACTAAATAAAGATGGCATTATAACTTGGTAGTAAAAGGATGAATTCTATGTTTTATACGATCGGTCAAGTCGCTAAAATGCAACACTTAACTATTTCTCAAATACGTTATTACGATAAACAAGGACTGTTTCCTTTTCTTCAAAGAAATGAAAAAGGTGATCGAGTTTTTGACGAAGAAGCACTGAAATATTTAGAAATGATTTTATGTTTAAAAAACACCGGTATGCCCATTCAAAAAATAAAACAATTTATCGACTGGTCTATGGAGGGAGAATCTACAATCCTTCGGCGGTTGGAATTAATGCAACAACAGGAGACCAATGTCTTACAACTCATTCAAGACACTGAAAAAAACTTAAAAAAGATACAACAAAAAATCGCTAAATATGAGAGCGAGATAACTTCTTCAACTCCTATTACAAAATAAAAAATCACCTTCTACAATATGTAGAAGGTGATTTTTTATTTTATGATACTTGCTTTCCTTTATCGGCATCATCTACATACCAGATGAATTTGCCTGTATATCCGTAAATAACTGCTAAAATTAACGATACAAAGCTTAACCACATAAACGGAACGTATGAGAACGTTGCTACACCTAAAATACCAGCCATAAAAATACCATTATCCGACCACGGAACCATACCAGAAGTTAACGTTCCACCTACTTCTGAGTTACGCGCTAATACACGTCGGTCTATTTTTAATTTATCATAGCTATCTTCCATAATTTTCGGTGTTAAAATTAGTGATACGTACATCGCACAACCAAATATATTCGCTAAGAATGCCACGATTAATGTAGACAATGTTACATTACCTGCAGAATTTAATTTCTTCTCGAATTTTGATACGATTACTTTTAAAACACCTAGTTTTTCAAGTAATCCACCAAATCCTAAACCGAAAATAATAACGGCCACTGAGCCAAGCATACCGTTAATTCCACCACGGTTTAATAACTTGTCTACAAATTCAACACCAGATTGAATTGAGAATCCGTTATACGCTGTTCCAATCGCCTCTCCAAAGTTCATTCCTTGGAAAAGAGTTGCCCAAATTGCACCAATTAAAGCTCCCATTGCAATTGTTGGCATCGATGGTTTCTTCATCGCTAATAGTGCGATAACAATGACCGCCGGAACAAGCATCCATATTTTAATATCAAATTGCTTTAATAAAGCTTCTTTTAAAAACTCTACTCGATTCAAATCTACATTATCGCCGCCATACATCCAACCAGCTACAGTAAACATAATGCTAGTAATAATGTAAGCCGGAACATCTAATACGAGCATAGCTCGAACGTGAGCAATAACATCTACTTTCGCCATAGAAGCTGCAAGAACTGTACTATCAGAAAGTGGTGATAATTTGTCACCAAAATAAGCTCCTGAAAGAACTGCACCAGCAACAAGCGGAAGTGGTAAGCCAAGTCCTTCACCAATCGCCATCATAGCAATACCCGCTGTTCCTACTGTTCCCCATGATGTTCCTGTCGCGATAGAAGTTATTGAACAAATAATTAATGTTGCCAGTAAGAATATGCTAGGGTGAATAAACTCTAATCCATAATAGATTAATGTTGGTACTACGCCACCAGCAATCCAAGTTCCAATTAAAGCACCTACTGCAACTAAAATCAGTATTGCTTCTAATCCGTTAGAAATCCCTTTCGTAATTGCATCTTGCAATTCTTGATAACGAAATCCTAATCTTAATCCAAGCGCAATTACTAAAAACCATGAAATAAATAGCGCTAATTGAATTGGGAGATCAAAAATCGTTTGGAAGGAAAAGACAACAGCAAGAAATAGTAATAAAAGAACTATGATTTCTAGCATCGATGGTAATCTTACACTTTTCATTTTTTTCTCTCCTTACAAGTCGATAACATGACGTATGTCGTCTTACATGTATGTAATATACAATTAGCGAAGACAAAACAAAATTTTCATATTATTTCGATTTATTTTTCCAGTATAATATAACACCTTTTCTATTGTAAAAGTAGATGTTACTTTTCGCAATGGAAAATATAAAAAATGTTACATTTTTATTTAGATAGAACAATCCGAGAATAACTTTTTTAATATTTACCACAACAAAACTTTTTACTATTCCCCATCTTTTAAGAGCTACCATTTTTCCCCACGCAAAAAAAGCACACATCATTAAAATGATGCATGCTCCACTTTTATTTATACATATCTTGTATTTCTTCTTTATTTTTAAGTATTTCCACAAACTTATCGCTACACCCTTTCGGAAACAATACTCCGAGTCCATATGAATGCTCAAACTGGAAATGAGGGTACTTCGCCTTAACCTCATCCCAAAATTTATACACGCCGAAATTTCGATCTTTCACCTCAATATCGTGAAATAAAACGATACCGTTATTCGCAAGTTTCGGTAACCATGTTTTATAGTCATGAGAAACTGCTTCATACGTATGATAGCCATCAATATGCAACAAATTTATCGTTCCATCTTGAAACCGATCCACAGCCTCGTCAAAAGTAGACCGAATTAAATTACCTATATGTGGGTAACTCATGTCCGTATATTTACTCACTATTTGAAAAACACCTTCTCCATATGGACCTGTATGCTCATCTCCTGCCCAAGTATCTACAGCAAAGCATTTTGTAGATAAGCCCCCATCTTTTACCCCTTGGCAAAAACTGAAAAAAGAAGCTCCTAAATGAGTACCTAACTCAACTAATATTTCTGGTTTTTCAAATCTTACTAAATCATAAGCAAAGTTTAAATGTCCTACCCACGCAGAATTCATTCGAATATATGGACTATATTGATCAAATTCAAATATTGGTTTATGAGTAACCCAGCTCATCACATTTCTCCTTCTACACATATTTTTAACAAACCAAATTACTCTTATCTTTATTTTTTTATCCGCTTGATTATGATTTAATTTTATAATTTTATCTCGCTTTATTTAACCTACTCACTTGTATCGTAAACGTAACTGAAAATACTAAGATTACCGCTTTGTAGTACAGAAATTTCAGTTTATTTTTCATGCATTTCGTGATATATTGCATATTGTATCCAAAACTTATTGAGAAAGGAAATAAAACTATATGGATCAAAATCGTTTAAAAGGAATCATTATGGTTGTAATTGGTGCTTGTTTATGGGGATTGTCCGGGACAGCTGCACAACAACTTTTCCAATATGAACACGTTTCTACTGAATGGTTAGTTACAATTCGATTGCTTATATCCGGCGTTATCTTGCTCATTATTTCATCATTCGGAACGAGAAAAAAAGAAATATTCGGCATATGGAAACAAAAATCTGATGCTATTAAAATGATTTTGTTTGGCCTATTCGGTATGCTTGCTGTACAGTACACGTACTTCGCTTCTATTAAAGAAGGAAATGCCGCCGTCGCAACATTATTACAATATTTAGCTCCTATATTTATCACTGTATACTTACTTTTCAAATGGAACGTTCGTCCATCAAAAATTGATTTTATTTCAATTGCCCTTTCATTAGTAGGAACTTTTCTCTTACTAACAAACGGATCTGTTCATAACTTGGCTGTTTCTACACCAGCTATTATTTGGGGTATTTTATCTGGATTATCTCTTGCTTTTTATAGTTTATATTCAAAGGGATTACTAGAAAGATGGTCTTCCTCTGTTATCGTTGGATGGGGCATGATTATTGGGGGGATGGGTGTAACAATCCTACACTTTATTTCTACAAAAGAATTCATTTTATTATCAACAATGAAATATGTAAAACTAAGTACCCTACCGCTTATCACATTTGTCGTCATTTTCGGGACACTTATTGCATTTTATTTATACTTAGACAGCATACGATACTTGACTCCGAAAGAAACGACATTATTCGGATGTACAGAACCACTCGCAGCTATTATTTCTTCTGTACTTATATTACACGTACCGTTTCAATCTTTTCAGTTATTAGGGGCTCTTTGTGTCATTGTAATGGTGCTTATCTTAAGCCAAAAGCCTGATGAAGGGAAACCCGAATTAAAGCTTGTTCATGAGAAAAAGGAAAATATACAATGAAAGGATTGAATTCACTATGCCTATCCCTCAAAATTATAAAAAACAAGGAAGAGTTTCGGCAAAATCACTCGTTTTAAATCAACTACAAGATTGGATTATTGAAGGTGTACTGCAGCCTGATGAAAAAATTAATGATGGGGAATTGGCTGAAGCACTAGGAGTAAGCAGAACACCTGTAAGAGAAGCACTTCAAATATTAGAACTTTCTGGATTAGTGGAAATGGTACCTGGGCAAAAAACAAAAATTGCTCCTATTAAGTTAGACGACATACCTATCATTTATGAAACGATGGCTGGTCTTCACTCTATTATAGGAAAGCAAGCCCTTCAAAACATTACAGACGTTGATTTGAAACTACTTTCTGAAATAAATGATGACTTTCAGCGCTCTATAGAGAACAAAAATGCAAAACAAGCTTTACAACTAGATATACAATTTCACAATACAATTTCTTCTATTGCTAAAAACCAATATATTGAACCCTTTCTAGAAAATATGCAACTTCACGTTTTACGTCTTGAATATTTGTTTTTCCAAAACTTCGTTCCAGCAAGTCAATCTATTGAAGAACATCATTCTATCATTCAAGCACTGCAGAAGCAGGACGAAAAACAAATGGAACTAATGATGTCTCAAAACTGGCTTCGTCCAATGAAAGAAATATCAAAAATAATTTCTATAAAATAATAATAGAGCTGGTTACATACAATCGTAACCAGCTCACCTTTTACTAATCTATATAGCTATGCTTGAATATCTGCATAATCTTCCATATCTTCGTACTCTTTTTCCAATTCCTCTAAAGACAGCTCGTATAATTGTCGGTCGCGAATTTTAAACACACCTGCTCCAATTAACTCATCGATTAAATGCCTCTTACGATTTTCAACAGCAAAACGGAGTTGACTACTCATCTTTTAAAAAACTCCTTTCTACGATCATTGAAAATGATAATCTTTATCAATTACCACTTTTGATTATAAAAGATGACTCTTTATAAGTAAAGTAATTTCATGAAATATTTACCTTACAAAGTATTTGTGGCCACATTATATATATGTATGCCGTGCGAAAAATGTTATGACACATTTTCTTATCCTTTTTCTTTCATACTTTGCAAGTTGTCTCACCATGATTAAACTCACCATCTATTTCTACTTGAATGGTGACATGTTCTACATGAAATTTTTCCTTTAATACATCCGTAGCCTCTTTTAATACACTTTGCGTTTCATTATCTTTAATAATCAAATGGCAAGTTAATACTTGAAAATCAGATGTGACAGACCATATATGCAAATCATGAACTTCTTTTACAACCGTAATATTTAATAATGTACTTTTTACCTCTTCAACATTTATGTGCTGCGGTGCACCCTCCATTAATATATGGACCGTATCACGTGTTACACGCCATCCACTAATAATGACTAAAATAGACACAAGAATACTAGCAATCGCATCTGCAGCAGTCCATCCGAAAAATTTAATACATAGCGCTGCAATAATCGCTCCGACTGATCCTAATAGATCGCCTAATACGTGTAAGAAAGCACTTCTTAAATTCAAATTGCCCTTCACATCTCCGCCTCTCATTAATATCCAAGCTGATAAAATATTAATAAATAGACCAAGTACGGCAATAATGAGCATCCCATTACTAGCAATCTCAACTGGTTCTTTAAAACGGCGTATTGCTTCAATAAAAATGTATACTGAAATGACAATAAGAACGACACCGTTACATAATGCTGCTAACATTTCGACTCGCTTGTACCCATATGTTTTCGCAGCTGTTGCTGTTTTTTCTCCAAGCTTAAACGCAAGTAAACTTAAAGCTAAAGATACCGCATCACTTAACATATGCCCCGCGTCAGATAGAAGTGCTAAACTATTTGTTACAAATCCTCCAATTACTTCAGCAATCATAAAACTTGTCGTTAATACGAAAGCAATTAGCAACGCCTTTTTATTGTTAGAATGACCGTGATCATGTGAATGTCCCATACGAATGCTCCTTTAAGTGCAATATCTGTATGTTAGTATGAAACAAACTCCCCATCTTTATCCCAAATTAACGCCCATAAACGTCCGCTTCCTCTATCTATACACTTCGCTATTTTTCAAACAAGTCCTTTTTCTCAACAAAAAATAAGACTACTTCTTTTTCAGCTTCATATTGTTTACTAATGAAAGAAATTTGAAGGAGGTTATGGAATTGAAACGATTATTTCTCTGTATGGAACGTGAACTTATTGTTGTAAAAGAACGATACGGTAACTATGAAATCTCATATCACTTACAAAATATGCAGCCTACTTGTATCGCAGTTGATCCATTCCAAAAGAATCGTGTATATTGCGGCACATTTGGACGAGGTTTATGGTTAAGCGACGATGGCGGTTATTCGTGGAAACCGATTGGAGATTCATATCGTTACTTTGATTTTCCTAAAGAAGATGGTATTTTACATTCTTCTATTACTTCTATAACGATAAGCTCAAATGAACAAGTTAACGGCTATGGCGTCGTTTATGTAGGCACAGAACCGAGTGCATTATTCCGTTCGGAAAATGGCGGTGAAACGTGGACGGAACTTAAAAATATGAAATCATTATTATCTTCTTATACGTGGGCTTTCCCGCCTAGACCTTTTACTCATCACGTACGCTGGATTACAGTTGATCCAAACAATCCTAATACAATCCACGTTTCAATCGAAGCTGGTGCAGTTATTCAAAGTAATGATAAAGGGCATACATGGATTGATAAAAAATTTGGTGCTCCTATCGATGCTCATCAATTGCTTATGCACCCTGAAGCTCCAAATCGCCTTTATGCATCATGTGGTGACGGATTTATGGGCGGACCTGCTCGCGCATACCTTGAAAGTTATAACAGTGGAAACAGCTGGATCTCATGCAGTGAAGGACTTGAACACCATTATTTATACAGCATGGCTATCGATCCGGCTGATTGCGATACCATTCTCGTTTCTGCCGCACCAAGTGCCGATCTCGCTCATCACCGTATTCCTTATGAATCTTATATATATCGTAAAACGAAAGATACTCCGTTCGAGCAAGTACAACAAGGTCTACCATCTGCAATCGGTACAGTCATCTCAATGTTTGCTACAAACCAAGCTGAACCACATACGTTTTACACTTTAAATAACAATGGCGTGTTTCAATCCAATGATAGCGGCGAATCGTGGGAACAACTAAACATTCCGTGGAAAGATGAATATAAAACACAGCATCCGCATGCGTTACTCGTAACTAGTTCTTAACGAAAAAAGACTGCCTAATGGTTTTAGGCAGTCTTTTTTTATTTATTTAAATCAATTACGATATCATCTAGAACAATATCTTTACTCTTCGCTTCTTTATTCGGCACTTCAATTTTCTTCTCTTTTCCATTCACATACTCCACTCCACCATGATTTTCAGGTGTATGAACTCGCAAGTGTACACGAGGTGTAACGATAAGCTTCGTTGCATTTTCATTTAACTTTTGGAATGTGGCACTCCAACTACTTTTATGTGGCTCCGCTACTGTACTAGTTCCGCCATTTCCTTCACCTGCATATTTATTTCCTAAATCATCTTTTATTTCTAATTCCACATCAGCGCTATCCCATATACTTCTTAATGCCTTAGATTCTTCCTGATTGTAAAAAACGATAAAGGACATCGGGGTTACTTCCATTTTATCTATGTTTACTTTTATTCCTTCTTTTTCAGAAATTCCTTGAAGCTTAATTTCTTTACTATCCATTCCCTTAACAGTAAGGGCAAAATTCCAATTCCCTTTTATAGATTTCTTTTCCTCATACATATTTATCGCCTCTATATCCCACCAAACATTTGCAACATCTAACCTTTCGCTACCATGACCACTCATCGTAGTCATACCTACATACTTTCCCTCTCCAACTTTTGTCACGTCCGAACTACCTCCTCCGCCATCAAAGCCCATCACTTGCGGACTTCCAAAGGGGAACGGTTTCTCTCCTAAATCTTTTTCGCTTTCAATAGAATATGTGATTGTAATTGTTCTCCCATCAAACACAGCATCATTAATTGTAACCTTAACCCCATTACTCTCTCTCGTCATATTCAATTCAGTCGAAAACTCTTTATAATTTTCATATAACCCTGTTCTACCATTATCTAAAAATCGGAATATATCACCTACAATTGGCAATCCCCCAGCATATGTAGGAAACCCGATACCAAGCGTCGCAACTGATAATCCTACTAAAATAGATGCAGCAGCGACACCTTTTTTCCAACTTTTCATCTTTTTCTTCGTACGTATCGATTGTTTTACATGGCGCTTCACTTTTTCTTTTTCAATTTCAGAAGCCTCAATTTCCTCAAGTTCTTTTTCATCTATATCAATGTCATTTAATAATTCATAAATGTCTTTCATATGGCACTACCTCCAAAACTAATATTCGTAGCATTTTGTTGTAGTTTCTTTTTCCCCCGGTACACGCGATTATCGATCGCTGCCCGAGTTAACCCTAACTTGTCTCCTATTTCCTCTGTCTTCATACCGAGAAGATATTTCATAATGAACACCTTTTGATCTAACGGTTCTAATTGATTAATAAGCTTCAATAACTCTTCCCTATCCTCCATAACGATTAATTCATCTTCAGCTGACTTTTCCGTACTAATAGGAAACTCATCTGAAATAATTTCTACTTTTCTAGTCGCTTTTCGGTAATAATCAATCGCTTTAAATTTCGCAATCGCTGCAATCCATTTTTTAAAGTCACTTGGCTCTCCATGAAATTTATTTGCGTTATTCCAAATGGAAAGAAATATATCGTTTACACATTCCTCTATTAATCCATCATTTTGAACTGGAAGAAGAACTTTATGCGTGATTCCTTTTATGAGTGGTAAGTATGTATCAACAACGAATTCTAGTGCATCTTCTTTTTGTCGTTGTAATCTTTTT
>NZ_JAKUFT010000081.1:0-20517 GCF_022663605.1 Bacillus cereus group sp. BfR-BA-01379 | reverse complement strand
TAAGTGAAGGATGCTTGGTTTCTAATTATTCCATCAGGTGGTAAATTTGTAACGACAACTTGGTAGGTGATTGTTTTTGTTTCTCCAACAGAAATAGTGCCAAGTGGTATCCCGAGTTCTGGATCGGAACCAGGATTCGAAACGCCATTAATCGTAACACTATTTGGAACGAAAATAGTCCCGTTAGGAGTAGGGTCTGTAATGACTACATTTGTAGCTGGAACTGTCCCGTTATTTGTAAACGTGACCGTATAGGTAATTGTATCTCCTAAATCAGCAACTTGTTTGTCTGCAGATTTTGTAGGTGCTGTAACAACAGTCCCAACTTGAGTTTCTGTTTTAGGAGTAGGGGTCGTTTTTGTAACAGGGGGTTCATTTGGGTTTACAATATGATTAAATGATACAATACCCTGGTTTTCTATAAGGCCATTTGGTGGCACACTTGTAACTTGAACTTGGAATGTAATTGTTTTTGCTTGATTTGGATTTAAAGTGCCGATTGATATACCGTTTTCAGGGTTACTGTTAGGCTGTGAGACACCATCAATCGTGACGCTATTTGGAATAAAAGTTGTGCCGTTTGGAATTGGATCTGTTAGTACAATATTCGTAGAGGGAACAGTGCCGTTATTTTGTAAACTAATTGTATACGTAATAACATCACCAATGTCAACGAAATTACGATTAGCAGATTTTGTAGGGCTAACCGTAGCGGTATTAACAGCGACTGTAGTAGGTGCTGTCGGTTCGGTTGTTGTAACAGGAGGCCTTGTTGGATCTGGCTGATACGTATATGTCGTTGAAGCTTCGTTTGTAATAACACCGCCAGCAGGTACTTGTGTAACAAGAACTTGAAATGAGAGTGTTTTCGTTTCACCAGGATTAATGGTTCCAACTGGAATTCCTAGTGCTGGATTTGAATTTGGGACGGGATCATTATTTAAGACTACGCTATTCGGAATGAATGTTGTCCCAGCGGGAATTGTATCATTAAAAACTACATTCGTAGCAGGAATCGTACCATCATTAGTAAATGTAATCGTATACGTAATAATATCACCAATATCAACAGCAGTTTTATCTGCCGTTTTAACAGGATTTGTAATAGCGGTGTTAACAGGAGTAGTGGTAGGTGGTGTAGGATTTGTTGTTGTAATAGGTGGTTTTGTTGGATCTGGTTCATACGTAAATGTTGTAGTTCCGATATTTCGGATTAGGCCATTCTCTGGGAGAGAAGTAACTTGAACTTGGAATGTAACTGTAGCGGTTGTACCAGCAGCGATCGTACCGATTTGTATACCACCAGCAGGATTTACACCAGGTTGTGAAGCGCCGTTAATTGTAACGCTATTCGGAATAAATGTAGTGCCATTTGGAATAGGATCAGTTACAATAACGTTCGTCGCAGCGATATTTCCTGTATTTGGTACAGTAATTGTATACGTAATAATATCACCAATATCAGCAATTTGTGGACTAGCAGTTTTTGTTGGATTTACAATTGCAGTTCGTACAGAAGTAGTTGTTGGAGGTGGTGTTGTCGTAGTTGTCGTTGGAGGTTCAGTAGGGTTCGGTTGCGACGTAAATGTTATATTTGCTTCGTTAGTAATCGTTCCATTAGCTGGAAGAGAAGTGACTTGAACTTGAAATGTGACAGTTGTAGTTTGACCAGCAGGAATCGTACCTAAAGGAATATTTGTTGGTGTTACGCCGGATTGTGTCGTTCCATTCACTGTAACACTGTTTGGAATGAAAGTAGTGCCAGTAGGGATAGGATCAGTGATAGAAACATTCGTTGCTGAAATATTACCGTTATTTGGAACAGTAATCGTATACGTAATGATGTCACCAATATTCACAATTTGTTGGTTTGCATTTTTAGTCGGATTAATGATAGTAGCATTGATTTGTGTTTCAACTATATTACTTGTAGAGTTTCTGTTAATTGGTGGTTGGTTTGGTGGATTATATTGAAAACTTGAAGTGGCACTATTTGGAATAGGGTTTGGTGTAGGTAGGGTATTAACTCGAACTTGAAACGTAATTGTAGCATTCCCGTTTGCAGCAATCGTTCCTACATTTATACCGGTAGCAGGATTATCTGTAGTGGAAGTACCATTAACTGTAACGCTACCTGGTACGAAAGATGTGCCGGCAGGAGGTGTATCTGTAATGATAACATTATTAGCAGCTAATGGAGCTTGATTTGTAGCGGTAATTGTATACGTAATCGTATCACCGACGGTAGCAATTGTTTTATCTACTGCTTTTGTTAATGCGACATTAGCTGTGAAAATATCTGTATCAACTATATTGCTGGTTGTTGTACGTGTGATAGTGGGTGCGTTAGGTGCAGGTTGAAATTCATATCCAAATGATGCTATGTTACTAGCGACAGGTGGTGTAGGAATACTAGTTACATCTACTTGAAAAGTAATTGTAACAGAACCACCAGCAGGAATATTATTGATAGGAATACCAGTCGAGGGATCGCCGGCTGTTGGAGTACCATTAACAGTTACACTGTTTGGCACGAAAGTGGTGCCAGCTGGTATGGGGTCTGTAAATGTAACGTTTTGGGCAGGCAGTGTTCCAGTATTTTGGACAACGATTGTATAGGTTAAACGACTTCCTATTGTTGCTATTGCCATTAGATTCGTCCTTTCTCAATAAATTTAAATCCGATCGATAGTTAGATATTTACAAATAGCATCAATTCAAAATTAAAAACTCGTTCTATTTGTAAAAAAATATGAAAAATGTGCTCGTCATTGCATCCTATTCAAATATAAATGAATAGGAATAGGCAAAGGCTTTTTTTTTGCCTAAATTAGCTCGTATGTATATAAATGGAACTTTTTCGTTTTGCTCGCATTAAATGAAATAGCGAGAAAATATTACTTTTAATAGAAAGGAAGTGAGGCTGTTGGCCTTTGTACAAACATATACAAAAACGGATTCGCTTTTTATGGTGCATACAGGAAATACGTTAGGGATGCGTGGTATTACGACAGCTACTGCATATCAATATAACGCATTAATTTCTACAAATACAAATTTGAGTTTTGCTGGGGTGCCATCCTCAACAGATACTGATACCTTCGCAGGAACGACAAATGATTGGACTTTAGATGGATCATGGACGAGGCTCAATCCATCTGTAACAGATGTACCAATAACGGCTACGGTCGACTTTGCAATGTTAGTTTGGCAAGGAACATTAGGGGGGACTGTAACAGAAGCAGTAGTCAATGCGAATACTCCAACATTTAGAACCCCGGATGATGTGACTCACACTATTACAAGTACACCTGCGTGGGGAGAAACAAGATCGAGTGGGACATTTCAAGGTACGATTTATACACGTGCAGCTAATGTGACAAGTATTCTTCAAGGGCTTCCTAATCGTGCTCTAGGTGATTATTTTGTAGAACGTGTTCCAACGGCAAATCCACCTTTGCAAGGAACAGGAGTAGGGTGGGCGTTAGTTGTTGTATATCGTGATAATTCATATCCTGTTAGGAATGTTAGTTTATATACTGGTTTACTCATTTCTACATTGGGTGAGACAGCAACGATTTCTAATTTTATCACGCCCGCTACAGCACCGGTTAACGCTCGTGTATTTACAATGGCGTTAAATGGTGATACAGATGCAACAGCAGATACATTTGTGTTAAATGGTACAGCGCTTGTGGGTCCTAATAATGCCAATCCTAATTTTTTCGCTTCGCAAGTCAATAATTATGTGGGGAATTTAAATACAATTGGTAGTTTTGCAGATAGAAATATGCCGATTGGAACTGCTGCAACGAATCGGCGTGCTGAATTTGATGTGACGAATGTCCCAGCGAACGGTGTATTAACAGCTGGGTCAACTTCTACGACAGTTAATATCCCAAATACATTTGATTATCTTTATGCTGGTGCTGTAGGTTTGCAAATAGAGTTAGGAGAGGCGCGTCTATCTGCTACAAAATCGGTAACTGTAAGTTAAAGTAATTGAAAATGTTAGTGAAAAATCCCTTTTATAAAATAATAGGAGTGATCTTTATTGGCCTTCGTTCGAGCTTACGGTAAAAATGATAATTTATTCATGATGCATACGGGCAATACGATGGGAATGCGTGGTACTGCTAATACAAACTTTGCTTACAATGCACTTATTACATTAAATACTGACTTAACCTTTGGAGGGGTTCCTTCATCGACAGATCCAAATACATTTGGAGGTACGACGAATGATTGGACGTTAGATGGTTCATGGGCTGAATTAAATCCATCAACTACTATTGTTCCAGCTACAGCGGTTGTAGATTTTGCCTTACTTGTTTGGTCAGGTGGTTTGGATACGGCTGTTACAACCACTGTTGTTGATGCGAATCCACCAAATTTAGTTACGCCAGGTGGAACGAGTACACAAGTGACAATTAATTCAGCATGGTCATCAGAAGGGACGAATTTACCTTTTATAGCCAATGTTTATAATCGAGCAGCAGACGTTACATCTTTATTACAAGGATTACCCAATCGAGCAGCAGGAAGATATAGCGTAACGAGATTACCTACGCGTCAGCCGGTTGGATATGGTGCTGGATGGTCGTTGATTGTTGTATATCGTGATTCCTCATATCCGGTGAGAAATGTGAGTTTATTTCCAGGTTTTTTATTATCGGGTACACCACAAACTCTTTCTGGATTTTTCACACCAGCTACAGGGACAGTGACAGCAAGAGCTTTTGTAATGGCGATGAATGGTGATCCGAACTTTACAGGTGATAATTTTCAATTGAACTCTGTGACATTAACAGGACCAAATAATCCAATAGGAAACTTTTTTAGAGGGCAAGTAAATGATATTAATGGGAATTTAAATACAATTGGTAGTTTTGCAGATCGTAATTTTTCTGGAACAACTACAAACGCAAATGCGAGAGCTGAGTTTGATATTACAAATGTAAATGCAACAGGTTCTATTGCATCAAATACGACATCCACGCAAGTGAATATTACAGGCACAGGCGATACGATTTATATAAGTGCAGTCGGATTACAAATAGACTTGGCAGAAGCTAGATTAACAGCCGTAAAATCAGTAACTGTAAGTTAAAAAAGATTGCTATAAGCTAGCAATCTTTTTTATGAGGAGGATTTTGTTAGTAAAGATTCATAATGAGAATAATCAATCTCTTTTTCTTGTAATTTTTTCACTAAAAATTTATGGTCGCGCTTTGGTGTAGCAATAATATATCCTTTAATAATTAAATCTTGTGTAATTTGAGAGGCTTTTTCTTGTAATGCCAGTTCTCCGATTTTACCAGCAATTTTTGATTTAGCAACATCGCGAAATAGTTCTGGAACAGGACTTACGAGTTCTTCTAACAATTGTTTTTGTTCGTCATCCCATAAATGCCTAGTTTTATTAATATAGTGCTCTTCCCAATCTAATATAGACATACCATCTTCTTTTGGTAGTCGTTTTAAAAATTTTCTGAACATAAAGTATCCACCGATAGACATAAGTCCTAATAAAATAACAGTCCATAGCACAATAAACCAACTGAACCATCCTTCGAGCAAGCGTATCCCCCCTTAATGATTGCGGTTTTCTATTATTCATATTATAAACAGTGAGATTCATAGAAAGCAAGAACGCTTGGTCATTTTGACCAAGCGTTATCATTTAAACGAAGTATAGTTGTTCAACACATAAATTGTTACTATCATCTTCTACATATTCAATGATTAATGTGCCAACTTTACGATCTTTATCTTCAGTTGTGAAAATAGAGTAAGAAGTAAAACGTGCTGTTGATAGGCCGCTTATATGTGTAGGTAAAGAAATGTAGTCGTTATCGCGGAAGAATTCCATCAGTTCAATATCCTCAAATTCTTTTCGGTCAACTTGTTTGTTTGTATAGCGGCGTTGAAGTTGTTTTAAAGACTCATTCCAAGAAATTGCTTTTGTGTCGTATACCATTGTTCTATCTCCTTACTGTATGTAATAATTAAGAACATACGTTCTAAACTAGTATACTCTTTTTATTAGAAAAGGGAAAGCAAAAAATAATGTAAGCTTGGATTTCCAAGCTTACATTATCGATGCGTCCGTCATAATCTCTATTTTTTATTATAAGTTAGATAAGAATAAGAAACAAGATGATATATATATTGTTGATGGTTTTCAAAATTCTGTATATTATAGATGTACGAAAGCGTAAGGGGATGAGAGGAATGGCATATGTAATTTCACTCCAAGGACCGATGGCAAGCGGAAAAACAACATTGGCTAAAAGGTTAGAGCGATGTGGACTTTCAGTTATATATGAAAATCCTTATCCAATTGTAGAAAAACGAAAACAATTAAATTTGGATATGAATTCAAAAGAAGGATTTATTATAAATCAAAAAATGTTTATGGAAGCAAAAATAAAGGAGTTTCAAAATGTGAAAGATTCAGTCGTTATTTTTGATCGTGGACCAGAAGACACCCTGTTCTATACACTTTTTTATCCAACGATTATAGAGAAAGAGTGGGATATAGAAGCTGAATTGAAAGATGAATTATATCGATTAAGAGAATGTCGTTCAGATGCGATTTTTTATTTAGATGTGACGAAAAAGAATGTATATAATAGAAAAAATAACGATAGAACAAGAAACAGAAGTACATTTGATGAGCAATTTAGATTAGTAGAAACTGAAAAAGACTGGTATAAACAATTTTCTGTAACTTATGTGGACACGAATAGATTAACAGTGGACGAATTAGAGGAATATTTTATGAAATGGTTGAAGGAGAGAGGGTTATGAAAAAAATACTTTTATTTGTGTACCCAACATTTGCGGAGTTTGAAATAACGGTAGCTACGGCGCTGCTGAAAAATAAATTTGAAATCATTACAGCGAGTGTAACAAAAGAATTGATTATAAGTGAAACAGGTTTGCAAGTGCAACCACATATAGAATTAAGTGAAGTGCGTGTAGAAGAATTTGAGGGGATTATTATTCCGGGTGGAGATGCAATACATATGAAAGATGCAGAAGTACTTTTTTCAGTCATTCGTCAATTTCATAAACAAGAAAAATTAGTAGCTGCTATTTGTGCTGGGCCATATGCGCTGGCAAAAGCAGGCTTATTCAAAGCAATCTCGTATACGGTGACTATGGATTATCAAAAATTAGATTGTTTTCCAGTAGAAAATTTTGTATATGAAGAAATTGTGCAACACTCAAATATTATTACAGCACAGGGGCATGCATTTGTACCATTTGGAATAGCGATTGCCTCTTATTGTGGAGTAGCGAACAAACATAATATAAATTTTTATGGTGGTAAGGGCAATATGATGATGGAGGAGCTTTTGCCTGAGAATGTATAAAAGCTAGCATTTGCTAGCTTTTTTCTTTTTTACATCGATAAATGGCTAACGTTTTCGGATCGCGCCATATACCGTTATGAAGTGACAATTCATTTTCTACTTCTTCTTTTAGCCATTCCTTCATTTCGGCGTGAAGATATGTATTATCAGGTATATTTAGGGATGGAAACATGCTAGAAATATAGTTTACAATCGGAGTAGCATGATGAAAAACGAGAGCATTATGAATAACTATTTCTTCGACAGTTGGAAAAACAGACTGTAATATCTCTTTACCATTTTCTAAACAAAATGGAGTGACTGATGATGTTGTTTTCGGTAAATCAAATGCGTCTAACATGCGGTTACACATTTCAACTATACGAGGTAATGTAACGTCAGAATTTGTTGTAGCTAAAAGTGAGCCACCAGGACGAATTACTTTATGGAATCCTTGAACTGTTTTTTCAACACTTTTCATGTGATATAACATATGTCTTGCGACGATCCAGTCGTAGCAATTAGCTTCAAAAGGAAGATTACCAGCATCACCTAATCTCCATTCAATTATGTTATTTTTTATTGCAGCTTCAGAAAGCATCGTTTTCGATTGATCAAAACCGGTTAGTTGTCCTTTATGACCGTTAGTTTGTAAAAGAGAAAGAAAATTCCCGTTAGCGCATCCAACCTCTAATATTTTTTCGTCTCCTTGAAGTTGTAAGTGTTCCATGACGAATTCATCTAAATTCACTTGTTTTTCTTCGTAATGTTTATGCGTATCGATACGAGTTTGTAAATGGTTGCTTACGTTGTATTGGCGTTTTACATCATTCATTTTTTCACATTCCACCTTCGTGCAAAATTGCTGAATCGCATGTGTTAATACGTCGGTTTTCTTTAAATCTTCATATTGGAGTGCAGATTCAAACCTTTCAAGTAATTTTTCTTCAATTCGAAAATGAATATCTTTTCGCTTCGTCATTGAAATATCGCTCCTTTGCATCTGTTAGTGAGACTATAGCACGCCTGGAAAATTTGTGTAAATTATTTGTGTACACAAATGGAGGAGATGAAAAAATTATTTGAATGTGAGTTTAAACTATTGACGATTTAACCGTTTTCATATATTCTTAAATTAATAAATATTCAAATAATTAAAAGAAATGAGAGAGTCACATGCTTCTTCAAGGAACACATCGAATTGGTCGTATGGCCATGCTGTTGGCACTTGCGGATGAGAATGAAAGCCCTGTATTATCTATTCCAAAAGGTTGGAAGTATTGTACGGGGAAAGTGGGTTCGATGAATTCGCAAAAAGTTGTAGCAGCAATGGAAACAGCGGCTAAGAGCAACCAAGTTATTGAAACAGACGTTTACAGAGAAACACATGCACTTTATCATGCAATTATGGAAGCTTTGTACGGAGTGACGAGAGGTCAAATTCAGTTAGCAGACGTTCTTCGTACAGTAGGACTTCGATTTGCGATTGTGCGCGGTACACCATACGACGGAAAAAAAGAAGGCGAATGGGTTGCTGTTGCATTATATGGAACGATTGGTGCACCTGTAAAAGGATCTGAGCATGAGGCGATTGGTTTAGGAATTAATCACATATGATTTGCCCATAGTCTATTAGTTAGAAGGGGGCCTTACTTTTTTAGGACAGAAGTCTGTCTTAAAAAGATAAGGTCCCCTTTTGCCTTTTTAAGGAGGAAAAAAGAATGATTACGTTAACAGGACACACATTGACAATTGAAGAAATGAAGAGGTTGTTACTTGAAGGGGAAGGTGTAACAGCTTGTCCAAATAGTATGCAAAAGGTGGCAGAGTGCCGCGAAGTAGTTGAGAAAATTGTAGAGGATGGAAAAGTCGTTTACGGTATTACAACTGGATTTGGAAAGTTCAGTGACGTGCTTATTCAAAAAGATGATGTCAAGGCACTTCAACACAATTTAATTCAGTCACATGCATGCGGGATAGGCGATCCATTCCCTGAAGAAGTATCACGCGGTATGTTAATTTTACGCGCGAACACGATGCTTAAAGGCGTATCCGGTGTTAGACCGCTTGTTGTAAATATGCTTCTTGAGTTTGTAAATCGTAGAATTCACCCAGTCGTTCCGCAACAAGGTTCACTTGGTGCGAGTGGCGATTTAGCGCCTTTATCTCATCTTGCGCTCGTATTATTAGGCGAAGGTGAAGTGTTCTATAAAGGGAAACGCGTTCATGCGATGGTGGCTCTTACAGAAGAAGGTCTTGAGCCGATTGAGCTTGAAGCGAAAGAAGGGCTTGCATTAATCAATGGTACGCAGGCGATGACAGCTCAAGGAGTTCTTTCTTATATAGAAGCAGAAGCAACGGCTTATCAAGCTGAATTCATTGCTTCGATGACAATTGAGGGGTTACAAGGCATTATTGATGCATTTGATGAAAATGTTCATAAAGCACGTGGTTATAAAGAGCAAGTGGAAGTAGCGAGCAGAATTCGTGACATCCTTCACGATAGTAAGTTAACAACAAAGCAAGGAGAACTACGAGTACAGGATGCATATTCACTTCGCTGTATCCCACAAGTACACGGTGCTTCTTGGCAAGTTTTAAATTATGTGAAAGAAAAATTAGAAATTGAAATGAATGCTGCAACAGATAATCCGCTAATCTTTGATGGCGGAGAAAAAGTAATTTCGGGTGGTAATTTCCACGGTCAACCGATTGCATTTGCGATGGACTTCTTAAAAGTAGGAATGGCGGAACTTGCAAATATTTCAGAGCGTCGTATTGAGCGTTTAGTAAATCCGCAATTAAATGATTTACCCCCATTTTTAAGTCCAGAACCAGGACTTCAGTCTGGTGCAATGATTATGCAATACGCAGCAGCGTCACTTGTTTCTGAAAATAAAACGTTAGCACATCCGGCGAGTGTTGATTCAATCCCGTCATCAGCTAACCAAGAAGATCACGTAAGTATGGGAACAATCGCTTCACGCCATGCGCATCAAATTATTCAAAACGTAAGACGTGTTCTTTCAATTGAAATGATTTGTGCGATGCAAGCGGCAGAATATCGCGGTATTGAAAACATGAGTACAGTGACGAAGAGCTTCTACCATCAAGGTCGTCAGCAAGTACCTTCTATTACTAATGACCGTATATTCTCAACGGATATTGAAAATATTGCGTATTGGTTAAAAACGAATTATTCGATAAAAGAAAGATTAGATGTAAACGCAGCACTATAAAATGAGAAAAAGGGAGAGATTGAAATGGAAAAAGTAAAACAAACAATTCGCGCGCCAAGAGGTACTGAGTTACAAACGAAAGGGTGGGTTCAAGAAGCTGCACTTCGTATGTTAATGAACAATTTAGATCCTGAAGTTGCTGAAAAACCAGAAGAATTGGTTGTATATGGCGGAATTGGCCGTGCAGCTCGTAACTGGGAAAGCTATCAGGCGATTGTAGATTCATTAAAAACGTTAGAAAGCGATGAAACATTACTTGTTCAATCAGGAAAACCAGTTGCAATCTTTAAATCACATGAAGATGCACCTCGCGTACTTTTAGCGAACTCAAACTTAGTGCCGAAGTGGGCGAACTGGGATCACTTCCGTGAACTAGAGAAAAAAGGTCTTATGATGTACGGACAAATGACAGCAGGTAGTTGGATTTATATTGGAACACAAGGTATTTTACAAGGAACATATGAAACGTTTGGAGAAGCGGCACGTCAACATTTCGATGGTTCATTAAAAGGTACAGTAACACTTACTGCTGGTTTAGGTGGTATGGGTGGTGCACAACCTCTTGCTGTAACGATGAATGGCGGTGTTGTTATTGCTATTGACGTTGATAAGCGCAGCATCGATCGTCGTATTGAAAAGAGATACTGTGATATGTATACAGAATCGTTAGAAGAAGCGTTAACTGTTGCGAATGAGTATAAAGAGAAGAAAGAACCGATTTCTATAGGCTTATTAGGAAATGCGGCAGAGATTTTACCAGAACTAGTGAAACGTAATATTACGCCAGATTTAGTTACGGACCAAACATCTGCTCATGATCCATTAAACGGCTATATTCCAGTAGGTTACACGTTAGAAGAAGCAGCAAAACTTCGTGAAGAAAATCCAGAACGTTACGTACAATTATCAAAAGAAAGTATGACAAAACATGTGGAAGCAATGCTTGCAATGCAAGCAAAAGGTGCAATTACATTTGATTACGGAAATAACATTCGCCAAGTTGCTTTCGATGAAGGCTTGAAAAATGCATTCGATTTCCCAGGATTCGTTCCAGCATTTATCCGTCCATTATTCTGCGAAGGAAAAGGACCATTCCGCTGGGTGGCACTTTCTGGTGATCCAGAAGATATTTATAAAACAGACGAAGTTATTTTACGTGAATTCGCTGATAATGAGCATTTATGTAACTGGATTCGTATGGCACGTCAGCAAGTTGAATTCCAAGGTCTTCCATCACGTATTTGTTGGCTTGGTTACGGTGAGCGCGCGAAATTTGGTCGCATCATTAATGAAATGGTTGCAAGTGGTGAATTATCAGCACCGATCGTTATCGGCCGTGACCATTTAGATTGCGGATCAGTAGCATCTCCAAACCGTGAAACAGAAGCGATGAAAGACGGTAGTGATGCAGTAGCAGACTGGCCAATTTTAAATGCATTAATTAACAGTGTAAACGGTGCGAGTTGGGTATCTGTTCACCACGGCGGTGGCGTTGGTATGGGTTATTCACTTCACGCTGGAATGGTTATTGTTGCAGATGGAACAGAAGCGGCAGCAAAACGTATTGAGCGCGTATTAACTTCTGACCCTGGTATGGGTGTTGTTCGTCACGTTGATGCAGGATATGACTTAGCTGTGGAAACTGCGAAAGAAAAAGGCGTTAACATTCCAATGATGAAATAAGGAGGAGAAAACATGCTGGACACTTTACTAATAAATATCGGTCAATTACTAACAATGGATCAAGAAGATGGCTTGTTAAGACGGGAAGCGATGAACACGCTTCCTGTTATCGAAAACGGTGTGATTGGAATTGAAAACGGCGTAATTACTTTCGTTGGAACAGTGGAAGAAGCGAAAGGATTACAAGCGAAAGAAGTTATTGATTGCGGCGGGAAAATGGTTTCTCCTGGTCTTGTTGATCCGCATACTCACCTTGTATTTGGTGGATCTCGTGAAAATGAAATCGCACTAAAATTGCAAGGAGTGCCGTACTTAGAAATTTTAGAACAAGGCGGAGGTATTCTTTCAACTGTAAATGCAACGAAACAGGCGTCGAAAGAAGAACTTGTTCAAAAAGCGAAATTCCATTTAGACCGTATGCTATCTTTTGGAGTTACAACTGTAGAAGCGAAGAGTGGTTACGGATTGGATGATGAGACAGAATGGAAACAATTAGAGGCAACTGCGCAATTGCAAAAAGAGCACCCGATTGATTTAGTTTCCACATTTTTAGGTGCTCATGCAGTTCCGAAAGAGTATAAAGGGAAATCAAAAGAATTTTTACAATGGATGTTAGACTTACTGCCAGAAATGAAAGAGAAGCAATTAGCTGAATTCGTTGATATTTTCTGCGAAACAGGCGTGTTCTCTGTCGAAGAGTCGAAAGAGTTTTTATTAAAAGCGAAAGAGCTTGGCTTTGATGTGAAAATTCACGCAGATGAAATCGACCCTCTTGGTGGTGCGGAAGCAGCGGCTGAAATTGGTGCAGCATCAGCGGACCATTTAGTTGGCGCTTCTGATAAAGGAATTGAAATGCTTGCAAACTCTAATACAGTAGCCACTTTATTACCAGGAACAACTTTCTATTTAAATAAAGAAAGCTTTGCTCGTGGACGTAAAATGATTGATGAAGGTGTTGCTGTTGCGTTAGCTACAGACTTTAACCCAGGTAGCTGTCCAACTGAAAATATTCAACTTATTATGAGCATCGCAATGCTCAAGCTGAAAATGACACCAGAAGAGGTTTGGAACGCGGTAACAGTTAACTCTTCGTATGCTATTAATCGTGGTGACGTAGCTGGGAAAATTAGAATTGGTCGCAAGGCAGATTTAGTTTTATGGGATGCTTACAATTATGCTTACGTACCGTATCATTACGGCGTAAGTCATGTAAATACCGTATGGAAAAATGGTAATATCGCATATACAAGAGGTGAACAATCGTGGAGCACGGCCACTATTTAAAGAAGAATGCAAAGTTTATCGATCGTGAAGTGACGAAATGGAGTGAAATGATTAAAGATTGGGAGGAAGGCGTGGAAATATTCGGTGCTGCCTTAATTGGAGCACCCCTTTCTAAACCATCTATTAGTCATTCAGGAGCGAGCTTTGCTCCAAAAACAATTCGTGCGATGTTAGATGCATATAGCACGTACGCAATTACAGAAGAACATGATATGAAGGAAAGTGTTTTATATGATTGCGGTGATATTACGATGCATGTGACGGATATAAAAGAAAGTCATAACCGAATTGCGAAAACAGTTGGTCATGTAACGAAAGTAAATCCGAACATGATACCAATCGTTCTTGGCGGGGATCACTCGATTAGTT
Organism: Bacillus cereus group sp. BfR-BA-01379; assembly: GCF_022663605.1. Classification (NCBI taxonomy): domain Bacteria; kingdom Bacillati; phylum Bacillota; class Bacilli; order Caryophanales; family Bacillaceae; genus Bacillus; species Bacillus cereus group sp. BfR-BA-01379. The sequence continues at coordinate 6,581 of NZ_JAKUFT010000081.1, read as the reverse complement.
TTCCGAGTATAACAGGATTTGCAAACAGTAAAGGAAAGGTCGGGATTATTCAATTTGATGCCCATCATGATTTACGTAATTTAGATGATGGTGGCCCATCAAATGGTACACCGTTCCGTAGTTTACTAGAAAACGGTGTCATTACAGGAAAACAACTCGTTCAAATCGGAATTCGCAATTTTTCAAATGCGCGAGCGTACCATGAATATGCAAAAGAACATGGCGTGACAGTGTATACAATGAAAGATGTACGAGAGCGAGAAATCAAAGATATTATCACGGAAAGTATTGAAGTATTAAGAAAGCAAGGCGTGACTTCTATTTATATTTCTCTTGATATGGACGTACTCGATCAAGCATTTGCACCAGGTTGTCCAGCAATTGGTCCTGGCGGAATGGATAGTACGACTTTACTTGATGCGATTGAATTTCTTGGTAAAGAACCGCTCGTTCAAGGGATGGATATTGTAGAGATTGATCCAACACTTGATTTTAGGGATATGACGAGTCGAGTAGCCGCGCAAGTGATTATGAGTTTTCTTTTAGCGAGGGAAACAGTCCGTAAGCAGGTTAGTATATAGGCGTGAAATTAATAGGGAATGTTTAACGATTCCGTATAAAAAACACATTACTACTTATTATGTAGTAATGTGTTTTTATGTAAAAAGAGCAGGTGAAATTAGAATGTATATATGTGTGGAAAAGTTAATAAGATTGCGGGTTTTTAGTGAAATTTCACGAATTTATTTTCTTAGTTCGAAAGGATTGACATGAAAAATAATTTTATGATAAAATAAAAATTTTGCTAAAAAAGCTATTGTGTGTTAAGATTGAGAAGGTTACCATATATGGAGGTGGATTATTTGTTTCAAATTGGCGATAACATTGTTTATCCAATGCACGGAGCAGGTATAATTAAAGCCGTAGAAGAGAAGGAAATCGCAGGAGAAAAACAACAGTATTATGTTATAAAAATGTCGGGTAGTAATATGGAAGTAATGATTCCGGCAGGGCGGATATTGAGCTCAAATATACGACCAGTCACGGATATAACGGCAATAGCACACATATTGGATATTTTTCAACATGGAGAATCTGATAGATTACTTACGTGGAAACAAAGGTATAAATTGAACACTGATAAAATAAAGACGGGTAAAATACAAGAAGGTGCTGAAGTTGTACGTGATTTATTACGTATGCAGAAAGAAAAAGCACTTAATGCAAGCGAAAAGAAAATGTTAGATAACGCACACGAATTTTTGATTAGTGAACTGGGATTAATTGAAGGTATCACAGAAAGTCAAATAAAAAGCTTTTGTTAAGATTCATTAAAAATAATGTATTACATCCCAAAAAAGATTTTGAATTTTTTGGGAACATAATTATAGAAAATTAATCATTTCAAAGACATTCAACTCTTTCAAACCACTTTTAGAGCATTAACCTCTTTTGTTATTACTACAATCAAATCCATTTTTATTTTTTAATTCTTTATGAATGTTCGAAGTTTAATTAAATACTTCGATAGAATAGTTACTTGATTTTTGCAATCCTGATTCACACTGGCACGGACGAGGAGCCGTAAGGATGAAAGAGAGGTAGGGCTTTCATTGTTTTAGGTTTATAAGTTATTATTTTTAGAAGAATACTGAACCACCCTCATTTCTACTGCTAAGGAATTTTTATATGTGAAGAGATAATAATTGTTTATATAAAAGAGATAAACAAATTGACAACCATATATGGTCAACTAAAAAAGGTTTCCTACTTAGGAAACCTTTTTTAGTTTATTTATAGCATTCTATTTGTTTAATATTCGAATGTTTTGAGTTTAAAGCGTATAAATTGACGTTACTATCTAAAAGTAAGTATGATGCGATTGTAGTAAGAACTTTTTAGGGGGAAGAAAAATGGCAAGTTCAAATAATAAAGCAGCAAGTATTTATGAAGGAACAAATATAAACGTTTGGGGATCTTTTGAAAATATTGAAGAAACAAAGTTGTTTAATCCGATTCAAATTGGATCTTGGTCTCTTCGTAATCGCATAGCGATGGCACCGATGACGAGATGTTTCGCAAATCATGAAACGGGAGTAGTTGGTACTGATGTAGTTGAGTACTATAGAAAGCGTGCAGCTGATGAAGTTGGATTCATTATTACAGAGGGAATCGTCATTAGCCCAAGAGCAAAAGGTAATCCAGGAGTACCAGGAATCTATACACAAGAACAAATCGATTCGTGGAAGCCTGTTACAGAGGCAGTACATAAAGAAGGCGGAACGATTATTGCTCAAATATGGCATGTTGGACGTATGAGTCATCACGAAATAATTGGTGGGCAAATGCCGCAAGCACCGTCTGCTATCGCTGCAGAGGGAAATGTTCCGCGTTTTCGAAAACCATTTGATACGCCAGAAGCAATGACGTTAGAAGAAATACAAGAAGTGATTGGTCAATACGCACAAGCTGCGAAAAATGCAATTGAAGCTGGATTTGATGGAGTAGAAATACACGGTGCACACGGATATTTAATCGATCAATTTACTTATGAGTTTGCAAATAAGCGTACTGATAAATACGGCGGAGACTTAAAGGGGAGGTTAACGTTTATGAAAGAAGTAACGGCGGCTGTAATAGAAGCTGTTGGAGCTAATAAAACACTTCTTCGTTTCTCTGCTTTCAAAGGTGATAATCCTACTTATATGTGGGAAAACCCTGAGCTTGCAATTGAAACGTTTATAAATATGTTCAAAGAAGTTGGATTAACGATGATTCACCCTTCAACGATGAATTATACGGCAGTTATTGCTGACGGAAAGAATTTTCATCAATTAGTAAGAAAATATTGGGATGGTACGATCGTAGGAGTAGGGAATTTAAATCCGAAAGAGGCTGAAGAAGCGTTGCAAGAAGGAACGATTGATGTAGCCGCATTCGGAAGACCTTTAATTGCTAATCCAGATTTTGTTCATCGAATTAAAAATGCTGAAAGTTTAGTTGAATATGATGCGAAAGAGCATCTTGTTACATTAATTTGAATAAAGATAAAAGGAGAACACATCAGGTGTTCTCCTTTTATTATGGATTTTCATAGGAGGAAGCGGGATGAGTGAAACGCTACTCGTTATTATTAGTATATTGCTCTTATTCATGCTACTATTAATCATTTTTTTTATTATTACATTTTTTATTAAAAAACGGACGCATCATTCTATATTAAAGCTACATCCATACTTAGGAAGGATGCGTTATTTACTTGAAAAGATAGGGCCGGAATTTAGGCAATATTGGTTTGATCATGATACGGATGGAAAGCCTTTTTCACGGTATGATTTTCAAAGTGTAATGTTTTTAGCAAAGTACCGTTCTGAAATACTTGGCTTTGGATCAAAACGAGATTTTGATACATCTGGTTATTATATTGCTAATACATTATTTCCGATATTAACAGAAGAATTAAGTGTGAATGTAGCGCAAGAACGTGAAGGGAAAAAGTATGTGATTCATAAAGAAGGGTTATTTTCACGAAGAGAAAAATTGACAGCGGATACAACGAATCTTTGGTTATATGAAGAAGATGATGCGGTTATCGTCGGTGAAAATCGTAAATATCCATGGAAACTGTATGGCATGTTTGGAGCATCAGCAACTTCTTACGGTGCGATTGGCGAAAATTATATATTAGCGAGTGGATTTGGTGCGAAGATGGCTGGCGGTTCGTGGATTAATACCGGAGAAGGTGGTGTAATACCAGAACATTTACATACAGGTGCAAATATCGTTGCGCAAATTGGTCCAGGATTATTTGGTTACCGTGATGAGGATGGTAATTTTTCAATGGAGCAATTCATGGGGAAAGCGAAAGAAAGAAATATTAAAGCATTCGAATTGAAATTTGGGCAAGGGGCTAAAATACGTGGCGGTCATCTAGAGGGACAAAAAGTAAATGAGAAAATTGCTTCTGTTCGAAATGTACGAGAAGGAGAAACGATTAATTCACCGAATCGATTTTCATTTTTAAATAATGCAGCAGATACACTTTATTTTATTCAGCAGTTGCAAGAAACCGGCGGTAAACCTGTCGGTATGAAAATTGTAATTGGGCAGCAGGAGCCGTTGGAAGATTTATTCAAATCGATGAACGAGTTAAACATCTATCCAGATTTTATTACAATAGATGGTTCAGAAGGTGGATCAGGTGCAACGTATAAATCGATGGCAGATAGTATGGGAATGCCGCTTATTCCAGCGCTACTGACATGTATTGATACAGCGAATCATTATGGTGTTCGGGACAAATTCAAAGTGTTTGCATCGGGGAAATTAATTACACCAGATAAAGTAGCAATTGCTTTAGCTATTGGTGCAGATGCTATAAATTCAGCACGTGGGTTTATGATGGCAAGTGGCTGTATTATGGCGCTCCAATGTAATTCGGGGCAATGTCCGTCTGGTGTGGCGACGACGAATCCTCATTATCAAAAAGCGTTAGATCCGTATGAGAAGAAATGGCGCGTAATGAATTATGTTGTTAGTATGAGATATAGTTTGTTCTCACTTGCGGCAGCAGCGGGAGTAAAGAGTCCACGCCATTTAACGAGAGAGCATATTGTGTTTAAAGATGAGGTGGGGCGGGTGGTGCCTCTTTCGGAACTGTTTCCTACTAGTAAATAGAAAATAAGCTATGTTTAATAGATTAAAAGTCATACATTTGTATGGCTTTTTAATTTGGAAATGAGGAGTGAAAAAGTGCATGATATATTTTCTGAATATTTTTACTTTAATTTATTTTGAAAGCCGGGTAATCCACTGGGATAAAGGCGTTTATAAAGGTTTTTACATGTAGTGAAATTGGCTTGTTCACTTGAAAGAACAAAAAATGTTTGTTAAGGTAGGGAACCATAAGCGAAAACAAGAAAATAGAAAAAGTCATCTTTCGAAATTTTGAATGGCTTATGTAACTAAGGGAGAGATTTGGTGAAGATTGAGATTATGGTTTCGCTTGCTATTTATATGGCAGGTATGTTGTATATCGGTTATTGGTCTTATAAGAAGACATCCGATTTATCAGATTATATGTTAGGCGGAAGGGGACTCGGTCCAGCAGTTACAGCTTTATCAGCTGGTGCTTCGGACATGAGTGGTTGGATGCTAATGGGATTACCTGGTGCGATGTATGCAACAGGATTATCAAGTGTATGGATTGCCATAGGTTTATTAATAGGTGCTTATGCAAACTATTTAATTATTGCCCCGCGTTTGCGAACGTATACAGAAGTGGCAAATGATTCAATTACGATTCCAGACTTTCTAGAGAATCGATTTAAAGATCGTACGAAAATACTTCGTTTTGTCTCCGCTATCGTCATTTTAGTATTTTTCACATTTTATGCGTCGGCTGGTTTAGTATCAGGTGGACGTTTGTTTGAAAATTCTTTCAACCTAGATTATAAGATTGGTTTATTTGTAACTGTCGGTGTCGTAGTTGCTTATACACTATTCGGTGGTTTTTTAGCAGTAAGTTGGACCGACTTTGTGCAAGGATGTATTATGTTTATTGCTCTTGTATTAGTGCCAATTGTTGCTTTTACAGATGTGGGTGGTGTAACAGAAACATTCAATACAATTAAACAAGTTGATGCATCGCATTTAGATATTTTTAAAGAGACTACAATTCTTGGGATTATTTCATTTTTAGCATGGGGTCTTGGGTATTTTGGTCAACCACATATTATTGTCCGCTTTATGGCGATTACTTCTATTAAAGATTTAAAAACTTCTCGTAGAATCGGTATCGGTTGGATGACGATTTCAATTATAGGTGCAATGCTTACTGGTCTAATTGGTATTGCTTATTACGCTAAAAATAATGCAACGTTACAAGACCCAGAAATGGTCTTTGTAACATTCTCAAACATTTTATTCCACCCGTACATTACTGGGTTTTTATTATCAGCTATTTTGGCTTCGATTATGAGTAGTATTTCCTCGCAATTACTTGTTATTTCAAGTGCAGTAACGGAAGATTTCTATAAAACATTTTTCCGTCGTGACGCAAGTGACAAAGAACTTGTATTTATCGGTAGGCTGTCAGTATTAGTAGTAGCTATGATTGCAGTTGCTTTAGCGTATCATCCAAGTGATACAATTCTAACACTTGTCGGTTATGCTTGGGCGGGATTTGGTTCAGCGTTCGGACCTGCTATTTTATTAAGCTTATATTGGAAGAGAACGAACAAATGGGGCGTTCTTGCTGGTATGATTGTAGGTGCAGTAGTTGTTATTACTTGGGTACAAATTCCAAGTTTAAAAGCGACTATGTATGAAATGGTACCTGGATTCTTCTGTAGCTTATTAGCTGTTATTGTTGTAAGTTTATTAACGAAAGAACCAGTGAAAGCAATTCATCGTGAATTTAATGAGATGGAAGCAGTGCTGGAAGAGGAAACGAAATAAATTGCAAAGAGAGTAAACTAAATTGGTGTTTACTCTCTTTTAATTAAAAAATGAAAATAAGGACTTATTGACAATGAAAAATAAGTAACTTATAATAAATCTTGAGTTCGAGATAAAAAATA
>NZ_JAKUFT010000080.1:0-21014 GCF_022663605.1 Bacillus cereus group sp. BfR-BA-01379 | reverse complement strand
TTTTGTTCATCCACAGGTTGCTGAGCGTCGCCGTTCTTTTGCTCATCCGTAGGTTGTTCTGCAGTGTCCTTATTCGTAGTAGGTGAAGCAGGGCTATCTACTTGAACGGGAATTGAAATAGACTTAGCTGTTGTACCTAGAGGGAACGAGAGCTGAACAGATTTTGCACCAGGTTTTAAATCAGGATTGAATACTGTATCAAAATTGATTTTTCCGCTAGCACCTTTGAAATCTTTTACTTGATCGTTAAATACTAGTTTCATTTTGTTATCGTTTGCTGTAACAAAATATTGACCAATAATTTGCTGATCTGCCATCAGATTGCCTTGTTGATTATTTTGAACTTTTAATGCGTTAGGTATTTGGAGCACTGCTGAGTCTGTTTGATGATCTTTTATTGACCAAGCATATTCTAGGTGAATGGTTGATCCTACTTGTATTAAGTTTTTAGGATTTAATGCTTCGTCAATAATATGATTCGTTGCATCTTTCATTTCAACAGTGTCAAATAATGAATTGCCTGTTAATGTTTCCGCTTTTACTTGATTGTATGGAAAACTAGCAAGCTGTGAAAATAGTACGAATACAATTAAACATATATTGAAAAGTTTTTTCATTGTGCCTCCTTTATGAATCCTTCTATTGCATAAAAATGCTTTGTGAAGAGATTGTTTATCATGGATCAATGTGATTTACGTAATGCCTCCTTTACTACGTATACTCTTTAGGGAAAGTATTCATATTCGATGCTTTGTAACGTAAAACAAAATGTATATTCTAATAATATAGGGAATGAATATACAAGTTTCGACAAAAAATGTCGAATAAAATACTGATAAGGAATGATATCAGACCTTTATAGGGTGCGACTTGTTACGTGGTTCTTTATAAAATAGGTACATACAAAAAATATGCAGTGAAAAGCTTAAACTATTTTATAATGATTTGTATTCTTGCAATGTGCAAAGAATCGTTATAAAGGTACGTTTTACGATACACGCTAACCAAAATAATGTATCCTATTGTAAAAAATCGTATTGAGGTAGTAATAAAATGTAGCTTGAATTTGGTCAGGATGAAGAAAATATGTACTGTCTAACAGAGTATACAATTCGTAGATTAAAGCGAAGACAGCGTTTTATAATAAATAGAACGCATTACTTTAATCGATGCTATTAAATAAAAAAAGAAGGTACTCCCTTGATCATCTTTTATGAGAGATAATCATCAATAACCTTCGTTAAAAATTATATACGTAAATGAAAAAGAGTTCAACCGTATTGCTTCTTTTCAAAAAAGTACATAAAAAAGAACCGCTTCCTATTAAGAAGCGGTTCTTTTTTATATTTCTGTTAAAATTATCGGTTCGCCGCGTGTTACGACAACTGTATGTTCGCATTGTGCAACAAGGCTTTTATCAGGTGTAACGAATGTCCAACCATCGTCACCACGCTCGATAATGTGATCAGCTTTCATAGAAATGAATGGTTCTACAGCGATAACAAGACCGTCTTTTAGAAGCGCATTATCCATTGGATCGAAGTAGCTTAAAATGTGGTTTGGTGCTTCATGTAAGCTAAGACCAATACCGTGACCAGTTAAGTTTTGAATCACATTGTATCCATTTTTATGTGCAAAGTTTGAAACAGCACGACCAATTTGGTTTTGTTTTGAACCAGCTTTCACCTTTTTCATTGCTGCCCAAAATGCATCAACAGCTGCTTGGCAAAGCTTTTCTTTTGCTTCATCTTCTCCAAGTACAAATGAAATACCTGTATCTGCATAATAGCCATCAAGTGCAGCAGATACGTCGACATTTACTAAGTCGCCTTCTTTTAATACGCGATCCCCTGGAATACCGTGAGCAACTTCTTCGTTTACACTAATACAAGTTACACCTGGGAAATCATATTCTTTTTCAGGTGCAGAAATAGCACCATGCTCATCTAATACTTTTTTACCGATCAAATCAAGCTCTTTCGTTGTCATACCTGGCTTCGCTTCTTTTTTCATTTCTTCACGTGCAAGCGCAACGATGCGGCCGATTTTTCGTAAGCCTTCTAAATCTTGTTCATTACGAATAATCATGAAAACCACTGTCCTTCCTCGAATATATATCTTACCCGATTGTATCATGTTTATTTTCGTCCTGCTACTCGCTTGCGGTGTGTGGGCTGATTCCTCTCATAAGGAATACATGACAATTGTCATATCGATGTCATGACGCATCATACTGTTTCCTAAGTTTTCCAACACGTACAATGTAAATATAAGAAACAGCGGGGGTGGAGAGATGGAAAAGATTATAGAAGTAAATGGTGTTTCTAAAACATTTAAATATAAAAAGGCAGTAAATAACGTTTCATTTCATGTGAATAAAGGAGAAATCGTAGCACTACTTGGACCAAACGGTGCAGGGAAAACGACGACGATGTCGATGATGCTTGGATTAAAGGATCCGACGGAAGGAACTGTTTCTATATTTGGAAAGAGCCCCAAGCATAGAGATGTTCGTAATAGCCTCGGTGCGATGCTACAAGAAGTAAGTGTCATTGATAGTATTACAGTGGAAGAGGCAATTGAGTTATTCCGTAGTTATTATACGAATCCGGTAGCGAAGGAAACGTTACTACAGTTATCAAATTTAGAATCGGAGCGAAAGCAAAGATGTGAGAAATTATCAGGTGGGCAAAAAAGAAGGTTAAACTTTGCACTCGCACTTGCAGGAAATCCTGATTTGTTATTTTTAGATGAGCCGACAGTTGGAATGGATATTACGTCTCGAAGAACGTTTTGGGAAACAATTCGAAAGTTAGCAAGTGAAGGGAAAACAATTATTTTAACGACGCACTATTTAGAAGAAGCGGATGCATTGGCGAATCGTATTTTATTGTTTGCGAATGGAAAGATTATCGCAGATGGTACACCAGATGAGATGAAGGCGACGATTTCGCGAAAAACAATCAAGTTTTATTCGAAGGAAAGTATTCCTGCAAAATTACTAAAAGAATTACCAAACGTAACAGAAGTACAGTCAAACGATGGGCACTTCACTTTAACAACTGAAGATACAGATGCAACTTTAAAAGCGATTTATCAAAAGAACTTACCTGTAACAGATGTTTCAGTTGAACGTGGAAGTCTTGATGAAGCATTTGAACAGTTTGTCGCAAATCAGGAGGAGGAAATCGCATGAGAGCTTTATGGATGCAATGCAAAATAGAAATTTTACGTACGTTTCGTAATAAATTGTTTATCTTTTTCTCATTACTAATGCCAGTTATGTTTTACTACATTTTCACTAATGTTATTCAAGTGCCACAAAACGGAGATGCGTGGAAAGCACATTATTTAATCTCAATGGCGACGTTCAGTATTGTAGGGACGGCACTTTTTAGTTTCGGTGTAAGGATTTCTCAGGAAAAGGGGCAAGGGTGGACACATTTGTTGAAAATTACACCACTTCCAGAGGGGGCATATATAACGGCCAAAATCATCGCTCAAACGGTAGTGAATGCTTTTTCAATCTTAGTTATCTTTATCGCAGGAATATTAATTAATCATGTTGAGTTAACAGTAGGGCAATGGATTGGTGCTGGATTGTGGTTGTTGTTAGGTGTAACACCATTTTTAGCGTTAGGAACAGTAATAGGTTCTATTAAGAAGGCGGATGCGGCAGCAGGATTAGCAAATATTTTAAATATGTGTTTAGCCATTCTTGGTGGTCTATGGATGCCGATCGAAGTATTCCCGAAAATATTAAGAACGATTGGTGAATGGACACCAACATATCATTTCGGAAGTGGTGCATGGAATATTGTAGCTGGGAAATCAGTTGGTTGGGAAAATATCGCGGTATTAGGAGGTTATTTCCTTATATTTGTTGTAGTATCAATATATATAAGAAAAAGACAGGAAGCGGTATAAATGATAGAGAAGAAGAGGATTGAGATTTTTCCGAAACATATGGGTTTCTTCCCGTATATGTGGCTTGTGTATTTAGCGTTTCCGATTTATGCAATTGTACAAGAGGAGGGCTCAAGGTTAATGTTTGGGGCTGGCATGCTAATTCTTTTTGTATTAGCATACCGGCAGTTGTATTTTGTTACAAAAATGTTCGCAATGTGGGCTTGTTTGCAACTGGTTATAGCCTTGGTATTTAGCTTTTTTTATAGTCCGTATCTTATTTTTTTATGTTTTTTCACATCAAATGCCATAGCATTCGCACCTACGAAAAAAATATTCCGTATATTATTGGGCTTATTAGTTGTAACGCTTATAACATTTGTATATGGTGCGGGTTTTTCATTTACAAGCTTTATAAATACTGTCCCGATGCTTATTTTGATGCTTGTTGCGCCTTTCGGTATGCGCAACTTTAATCAAAAAAAGATGTTAAGAAATCAATTAAACGAGGCAAACGAACAAATTAAAGACTTAGTAAAACGTGAAGAAAGGCAGCGAATTGCAAGGGATCTTCATGATACGTTAGGACATACGTTGTCACTCATTACTTTAAAAAGTCAGCTCGTGGAGAAGTTAATTGTAAAAAATCCGGAGCGCGCAAGTGTGGAAGCAAAGGAAATTACACAAACATCTCGCACGGCATTAAAGCAGCTAAGAGAGTTAATTTCGGATATGCGTATGATTACAGTAGAAGAAGAGATCGAGCAAATAAGGACGATCTTACAAGCGGCTAATATCGAATTAGAAGTAAAACAGGAAGCAAGTTCGAGTTCGTTATCACCTATTGAACAAAATATTTTAGGAATGTGTTTACGGGAAGCTGTGACGAATGTTGTAAAACATAGTAAGGCGACAAAGTGTACAGTCTCTGTATTAGAATCCCAAGGTGAGCTGATCTTGAAAGTAGAAGATAACGGAATCGGTTTAGCAGATCAAGGCCACGATGGGAATGGCATTCGTGGTATGAAAGAGCGCATCGCTCTTATTGATGGGTTTGTTGAACTCGGTACAATCAATCCAGGGACACTATTAACAGTAAAAGTTCCAGTTGTTATTCGAACAGGAAAAGATGAGGTGAGGGCATGATTCGAATTATTATTGCAGAAGATCAGCGGATGCTTCGTGGTGCATTAGGGGCCTTACTTGATCTAGAAGATGATATTGAAGTAATTGGGCAAGCTGCGAATGGGGAAGAGGCGCTAAAATTAATCGAATCGCTACAGCCTGATGTAAGCATCATGGATATTGAAATGCCAATTCAAAGCGGATTAGATGTTGCAGAGATGTTAAAGAAAGAAAAATCAGCATGTAAGGTAATGATTTTAACAACATTTGCACGACCTGGATATTTTGAACGAGCTATGAAAGCTGGCGTGCACGGATATTTATTAAAAGATAGCCCAAGTGAAGATTTAGCTGCATCGATTCGTAATGTAATGAAAGGAAAGCGAGAGATTTCTCAAGATTTAATGTTCGGCTTATGGCAGGAGCAAAACCCGTTATCAGATCGTGAAAAAGAAGTATTGTTACTTGCAAAAGAAGGAAAGACGGCAAATGAAATTGCGAAAGCACTTTATCTTTCACCTGGAACAGTACGTAATTACATTTCTGAAGTATTAACGAAGCTCGATGCGAAAAATAGAATTGAGGCAATTACAATTGCGGAAGAAAAGGGATGGATATGAAAAGAAGTTTACCTATGAGTGGTAAACTTCTTTTTTCTTATAAACAAGCGTTTCACTAGACAATTCGGTCTCAGTTGAATCGTTTGGAATTTGAAGTGTAGTACGTAATGCAGATTTTACTTCATTTTTCGACAAAAAATTTGTTATAGTTAGATTAGGTTGTTGGTCTGAATTTTGGACAACTTTTCCACTAACAGTTGTAATTACTCCATTTTTATCTACTTTTACAATGAAATCTTGACTATATACTTTATAGTTTTTGTAAGTTTGTGCAAGGCGCACTTCGGTTTGATTTCTTTTGTTTCTTTATTTGTAGGTCGAGAATCTACATTCATTTCAGTTGTCAGTTACTCTTGTTGAGATTTAGCCTCGTCTATTTCACTCCTTTAAATACTTTTTCGCTATATTTTTTCGTATCATTTTGAGGTTGTGTTAATTTTTAAATTGTTAAACTAGGCTGAGCAATTTCAACTTTTACTTCATTTCTATCTAGTTCTTGGGTGTGAATAGCTTCTGCTGATAAAGGATAAAGAAGATCGAATGTAACGAAAGCACGGGCAAAGTTCCTATAATGTATCTATAAAACTACTAATCTATTATTGTATGTAAAATGGATTGTATGAAAAATTTGCCGAATTTTATATATATTATGCATTATTTCATATCAAAAATTGTCGAATTCACATTATTGTAGTGGTATGACAACTTAACAAATTAGATTGTTATAATGGGATGGTGAGTAAGTATGCACGCAGAAAAATTAGGAAATGAAATTAAGAAGATTAGGGTAATGAGGGGATTAACACAAAAACAGTTATCCGAGAACATATGTCATCAATCGGAAGTGAGTCGAATTGAATCGGGCGCGGTATACCCAAGTATGGATATATTGCAGGGGATCGCAGCGAAATTACAGGTTCCTATTATTCACTTTTATGAAGTACTTATTTATTCTGATATTGAAAGAAAAAAGTTATTTAAAGATAAAATTCAAATGTTGAGTAAGAAGAAACAATATGCTGAAATTTATAGCATTATTTCAAATGAACTAAAAAAAGAAAAATTTCATCCAGAATTTAATCAGTTTCTTCTTTGGTATTATTATTTATCTGCATACGTTTTACAGAAAATTAATTTTGAATATTGCATTTTAGAGTTAAAAAAAATTGTACATCAATCATACGGAGGGATAGATGTATTTCAAAATTTGTATATTGAAAATTCTATTGCAAGTATTTGTGCGGAAAATAATCAATTAGATAGGGCAATAACTTCATTTCGAGCTATTTTAGAACAATTAGAATCGCTACATAATGATGAAGCATTCACAGTTAAAGTTCGATACAATTATGCAAAAGCCTTATATTTGAGTGATCAGTTTGAAGAGGCATTGTACCAAGTAAATGAAGCGATTGAATCTTCTCGTTATATGGGAAGTATGGAATTAATCGGTCAATTGTATTATCAAAAAGGCGAGTGCCTTGAGAAATTAGAGTGTTCATCAGATGATATTAAAGAAGTGTATAAAAAAGCGTCTTTCTTCTTTGATCTATTAGATTTACATTCGTACAAAGAAACCTTATTAAAAAAAAAGAAGTACTTAAACTAAAATAATTTGAAATATGTATAGTGGTATATTTCGTAAGTTGCATTTACAAGATGGTATCTCCAAAAAATGGGTATGCATAATTGCATAAATGGTGGATAAATTTTCATGATATATTATAAGAAAACAATGTGGGTGATGGAATATGAAAAAATTACTTATTGGTAGTCTATTAACGTTAGCAATGGCATGGGGTATTTCATTAACAGATACAGCTTTAGAGAAAAGCCAAGTAATTTCTCATAATGATCAAGAGGTACAATTAGCTTCAGATTTACCATTTGAACATTAAAAAACAACCGTCACTTAGACGGTTGTTTTTTTGTGGAGTAACCTCCAAACATCTTTACTAGAAACAGGTTTGCTAATAAAGAATCCTTGAATGTGGTCACAGTTTTGTTCATATAAAAACTTCCATTGTTCTTCGGTCTCTACACCTTCCGCAATAACTTCTAAATTTAGTTCTTTAGATAGTGTAATGATGGAGGAGATAATCGCTTCCTCTAAAGGACTATTTGTAATTCCACAAATAAACTCTCGAGCAATTTTTAATGTGTTAATTGGGTATTTTGTTAAATAAGCTAAAGAACTATAACCAGTTCCAAAGTCATCGATTGAAATTTGAATACCGAGATTTTGAAGCTGTTCTAGTTTTGCAACTACAGATTGATTTTGATTAATGGCGATACTTTCTGTAATTTCGATATCTAGTGCTTCTGATTTTAGTTCGGTTTCTTCTAACACCTTTGAAATAGTAGGGATTAAATCTGCATGATTAAATTGAACAACAGATAAATTTACACCAACTTTCAGGTGAGAAAAACCTTGATTATGCCATCTCTTTGCCTCTAAGCAAGCAGTACGTAAAATCCAATTTCCAAGTTCAATAATAAATCCAGTTTCCTCCGCTAGAGGAATGAATTGGGCAGGGGACACGATGCCGAGTTTTGGGTGCTTCCAACGAATTAATGCTTCAAAACCGATAATTTGTTTTGTTGTTGTATTTACTTGTGGCTGGTATTCAAGGAAAAATTCATTTTGTTGTAATGCTTTTGCGAGCTCGCCTTCTAAGAATTGGATCTCATTTTGGGCAATACTCATTTCTTTTGAGAAGAAAACAAATCTATTTTTTCCATTTGCTTTTGCTCGATACATAGCCATATCAGCATTTTTCATTAATTCAGTAACATCGGTTCCATAATCAGGATACATGGCAATTCCGATACTCGGTGTAATAGATAGTTCTTCATCTTTAATGAAGAATGGTTTGTTTAAAATAGTTAAAATCTGTTCAGCTATAAAAGCCGCACTTTTTTCTGAGTACATATCTGGCAATAGAATTGTAAACTCATCTCCACCTTGACGAGCGACGACATCTTTTGAACGTAAGCAACTGCGTAATCTTTTTGCTACTTCAATTAATAATAGATCTCCGACATCGTGTCCAAGTCTATCGTTAATTTTTTTGAATCGATCTAAATCAAGGAACATGACGGCAACATCATTTGCGCTAGTTTGAGCTGTATTTAAAATGTTTTTTAAATCTTTTTCAAACTTTCGACGATTTGGTAACCCAGTAAGCGCATCATGAAAGGCTAAATGTTCTACTTGTTTTTGCTTTTCATATAAAGTTGTAATATCACGTGCTATGCCGAACATCCCAACAACTTCTTTGTTTATGAAAGTAGGGATAAGTGTAATGTGAAGGTAATAGTAATAGCCTTCTTTTTCTTTCGTGCGAACTTCTAAAGTTTGTGGTCTACCTTCTGTTGTTATTTGTAAAGCTTTCTTTAGTAGATCATGGTCTTTTGAGTCAATAAAGTGTAGAAGAGCATAGCTTTCTACTTCACAATAGTAGGCAGTAAATAGGCTTTCACAAGCTGTATTAGATTGCTGGAAAATACCATTCATATTTAAAGAGAAAACGGCATCAGGATGATCTTCGAATAAAGATTTATAGCGTTGTTCACTCTTTGATAACGCAGATGCACCTTCTTCTACTTTGCCTTCTAGTTGTGTAGTCAACTGTTCGTATGTATCGATTAATGCTCGATTATCCTTCCACATATAAAGTTGTCGTAGGAATAATAAGATGAGTGATAATACTAGACCGATTAACATGAACTTATCATTCCAAGGTTGAATAAGAATGAAGGAAAATGTAATGATTATACTGAAATAAGGTAATATAAAACGTACGTAGTCAAAGCGATAATACTTTGTTTTCGTTTCATGCTGCATTGGTTTATCCAATATGTATAGTATGGACGATAAACCAATTAATAAAATTGAAGCAGTATGTATTAAGTAAGAGACTTCAGAAGAAGTTTTCATCCCTGTGTTTAATTGAAACAGATGTATATATCCGTACAAAAGTATGATAGTAAAGCCGATAATTAATGAAATTCTGCTAGCAGAATATTGTTCTCGTCTATATAGGCTAATAACGGCATAAATTACTAATGCTTGTGCAATAAAGTATCCAATTAAAACCCAGTGATCTGTCGTTAGCATGCGAAAGCTTGAAAGGTCCAAAATAAAAGTTAAGGTAAAATAAATATTCATAATAACAATAAAGATGCTATCGAATGAAAATTGAGCAAGGCCTCTAATAGAGTAATACTTTATAAATTTGATAGCAAACCCAGAAAAGAGCAAAATATATTGTATGATGAAAAAAGGTAGTGCCTTATATGAGAATATGACTTGATCATATATAGAAAGTGAATGAAGAAATAAAGTTATTTCCATAGTTAGTCCGCATATGCAAGTGCATAGTAATAAAACCCAAAATAATTTATCGCTACGCTTCATTTTCTTAATAGCTTTATATAAGCAATAGCAAGAAAAGAGTGCAGCAAAACAAAATAAGAAGAGAATTCCGATTTCTTTTATATTCAAGTCCTTAGGGATAAGAAATATCCAAAGGGAAAATATAGTTATATACATCGTGACAAAGTATACATATTTTTTTTGATTAATCATATTATGACTCCGTTTCAATAAAGTTGAATCACAGGTGGAAAATGCTAATTCCAATCATAGCATATAAAATAGAGTGTTTTTTACTAAAAAAATTACTTTTTTTGAAAAAAATAGCTCAACATTACAATTTACCATTGTAATGTTGAGCCATTTATTCTTTTTATTCCTCTTATAGAGGATAATTCATGTATGAATTGCAGCATTGCTAAATCTTTCTGTTTACTTTCAATCATAATATCGAAATTATGATTGATTTTTTTTGCAATTTGTAAGAAAGGCTTAATAAACTCTAAATCAATATATTCAGCATGGGCCCTAAATTCTTTTTTTGATTTAGGGGAGGAAATGTGAACTTTAGGAGGGATATTTGTATGTGACCAAGTTTCAAAAATTGCAGGAAGTAACAATTCTAGCGGTTCCTCGCAAAGGTTTGCTATGTGATGATGATAATCGAATACGAATGGGATCTTTTCTTTTTGGCAAATCGATAAAGTTTCAGCAGTTGTATATGTTTTATCATCGTTTTCAAGCGTCATTTGCTTTTTTATATGTGTAGGAAGTTTTTTTATATTTTCATGGAAACGCCCAACCGCTTGTTCTTTATTTCCATAGGCACCACCTACATGGATATTAATATAGGAAGAATCTGCAATTCCTATTGCATCTAATACTTTATAATGATAGGTCATATCTGTAATCGCGTTAGTTGTAATATGTGGCTTGTCGCTTGTGAATAGCGTAAATTGATTTGGATGAAAACTTACTCGTAAATTGTGTTCTTTAATTAATGCCCCAATTTTACGCCAAAGCGGTTTAAATGCCCCGATATAATCAAACTCGACTTCGGGATGTGTTGCAAGTGGGACGATGGAAGAGGATAAACGATATAACGGAATTTCATGCGCTATATTGTAATGAAGAATACGTATTGTATGCTCAAGATTCTGCCTTGTAACATCGTATAATTTATCTTCTCGTTCTTGTTTGCTGAGCTTTTGAAAGCTTGTAAATGTCATCGTTTTGGCAGGAGAACAGTCCCACAGTGCCATTGCATGTGAGACATATCCAAACCGCATAATCATATGTGATACACCTCTTTTTACTCATTATCTTTCCTATAAGAAGAAAGCAAATATCGTTCCTATCCATTCTTTTCCCCTATCAATAAGGGAATGCGGGCTAACATCTTTAAAGGAAAGTAAGGATGCATTTTTTAGATCTTCATGGAATTTATTTTTTACTATTTGTATAAAATGTTTATCATATAAAAGGCAGTTGATTTCATGATTAATATATAAACTTCTCATATCAAAGTTTGCAGTTCCGATATCACAGATATAATCGTCCGCTATAATAACTTTAGCGTGAAAAAAACCTTGTTGAAATGCGTAAATATTGCACCCAGCTTGTATTAACTTTCGGCAATATGGAAATTTTGCTTCTCGAACAAGGGCATGATCAGCTTTTTCTGGAACGAGAATCGTGATTTGAACCCCACGTTTTCGTGCTTTTAATAATGCGTTCATAATTTTTTTCCCAGGAATGAAATATGGTGTACCGATAAAGAGTTCATCTTTCGTATTTTCAATTAAGTGTAAAAAAGTATGTTGTAAATATGCCCCATCGGTCGGAATAAATTGATGTTGGATGGTACCAGGTTGCAGTTTCGGAAAATAAAGAGAAGTATCCAATAAGTTTTGGTTTGTATCATCAAACCAGTCATGTAAAAATTGTTTTTGTAAATCTTGTACACCTTCGCCTGTAAGACGTAAATGATAATCGCGCCATAATCCTAATTTTTGATTATGCCCTAAATATTCTTCTCCAATATTAAATCCACCAATATAACCAATTTCCCCGTCAATAACTGTAATTTTTCTATGATTTCTTTGATTTGCAGAAAAGAAAAGGAACGGAAATTTCACTTTATGACAAAATGAAAAAGAGACGCCGTGTTTTTGTAAGGAATGAATTGCCTCGTTTGATAAATGATGGCTTCCCAATCGATCGAGTAAAAGTCTTACTTCAATTCCTTCCCGTGCCCTATCGATAAGTAACTTTAAAAATTCACGACTGATTTTATCGTTTTTTACAATGAAGAACAAAACGTGCACATGGTGCCTAGCTTGTTGTATATCAGTAAATAAAGCATCATATAAATCTTGCCCGTATGTATAAAGGTGAAAATGACTTTGACGTAAAGGGAAAGTACGAGAGCGCACACGCTTTAAATGAAGAATTCTCCCATATAAAAGGTCAATTGTGATCCAAAGAGTAACGCATAGTAACAAGAGAGATAAGAAGAACATAAGTGAATTCCCTCCTTTGCATTTTTTTCACCTTCATTTTGCTGGTTGCTCGGTAAAGCCTGATTGGTGAGGCTAATAATCAGTAGGGAATAAACAGCTCTTTACTGATTAAAGTTTCACTTTATAGTTTCACCGAAATAAACAGCTTTATGAAAAAATATGTTGTTGTATAACAAAAAACTGTTGACTGAATGCTCACTCATTATATAATGAAGATAGGGGAAAAGATTCAGAAAATTATATGTTTTTGAAGATTCTAAAAAAGAAAGAGAGCTTACAAAGAGAGGGGTAGCATAAAAATGAATAGTTTACTGATCATGAATTGGCTGGCTGCCATTGCTGTTATTGCTTATGCGGGATATTTGTTTGTGTATCTTATACGAACGAGGATGGCCTACATACAGTTAGGAAAAAAAATTGAATTTGACCGTCGTTTTAAAGAGCGTTGGGATCTCCTTAAGGTCAATGTTTTCGGTCAGAAAAAGCTGCTGAAAGATAAGAAGAGCGGCATTATTCACGTTATGTTCTTTTACGGATTTATTCTTGTCCAATTTGGAGCAATTGACTTCGTTTGGAAAGGACTCGCACCAGGATCACATCTTCCACTTGGACCACTATACCCTGCATTTACATTCTTCCAGGAAATTGTCACACTTGTTATTTTAATTGCAGTCTTTTGGGCTTTTCATAGACGTTATGTTGAGAAGCTAGTTCGTTTAAAACGTAATTTCAAATCAGGTCTTGTTCTTATCTTTATTGGTGGCTTAATGGTTTCTGTGCTACTCGGTAATGGGATGGGAATTATATGGCACGGCGAGGAACTTTCATGGAGTGAACCAATCGCTTCTGCGATCGCTTACGTTTTCTCGGGAATAAATGAAACCGTAGCCATCTCTGTGTTCTATTTCTCTTGGTGGGTGCATCTACTAATTTTGTTAACATTTTTAGTGTATGTTCCACAATCAAAACACGCGCATTTAATTGCGGGACCAGCAAACGTTTTCTTCGGTCGTCTTTCAAATCCAGGGAAACTTGAAAAGATTGACTTTGAAGATGAAACGCAAGAAACATTTGGTGTTGGTAAAATTGAAGATTTTAGACAAAATCAGCTTATTGATTTATACGCTTGCGTAGAGTGTGGTCGCTGTACAAATATGTGCCCAGCAACAGGAACAGGGAAAATGTTATCGCCGATGGATTTAATTTTAAAACTTCGCGATCATTTAACTGATAAAGGAGCAGCAGTGACATCAAAAGCACCGTGGGTTCCAGTAGTTGCTTTTAATAATACGCAAGGAAATCAGTTAGCAATGATGGCAGCTGGAAAAGGACAACAAGAATCAGCGGCTACAACGCTAGCTTACGATCCGAGTTTAATCGGAGATGTTATTACGGAGGAAGAGATTTGGGCTTGTACAACGTGCCGTAACTGTGAAGACCAGTGTCCGGTTATGAATGAGCATGTTGACAAAATTATTGATTTACGCCGCTACCTCGTTTTAACAGAAGGAAAGATGGACGCGGAAGCGCAGCGCGCGATGACGAATATCGAGCGTCAAGGGAATCCGTGGGGACTGAACCGTAAAGAGCGTGAAACTTGGCGCCAAGGTGATGATGAAGTAACGGTTCCAACTGTAAAAGAAAAATCGAAAGCTGGCGAGGAATTTGAATATTTATTCTGGGTTGGTTCAATGGGATCATATGATAATCGTAGTCAGAAGATTGCAATATCATTTGCGAAGTTAATGAACGAAGCAGGCATTTCATTCGCGATACTTGGTAATAAAGAAAAGAATTCTGGAGATACGCCGCGACGTCTTGGAAATGAATTTGTCTTCCAAGAGATGGCGACAAAGAATATCGAGGAATTTGAAAAAGCAGGAGTGAAGAAAATCGTTACGATTGATCCTCACGCTTATAACACATTTAAAAATGAGTATCCAGACTTTGGCTTGCAAGCAGAAGTCTATCATCATACAGAATTGTTAGCTCAGTGGGTGAAAGAAGGACGCTTAAAACCTGTTCACGCAATTGAGGAAACAGTTACGTACCATGATTCCTGTTATTTAGGAAGATACAACGAAGTATACGAAGCACCGCGCGACATTTTGAAAGCAATTCCTGGTGTGAATCTTGTAGAAATGGCACGAAACCGTGAAACAGGAATGTGTTGTGGCGCAGGTGGTGGCCTAATGTGGATGGAAGAGACAGCAGGTTCACGTATTAACGTTGCTCGTACAGAACAAGCACTAGCTGTAGAGCCATCCATTATTGGTACAGGTTGTCCATATTGCTTAACGATGATTAGTGATGGGACGAAAGCGAAAGAAGTAGAAGAGAAGGTTCAAACTCTTGATGTAACAGAGATTTTAGAACGCTCTGTTATCGGACAGAAGAAAGAAGCGATGTAATCTGCAAGCATGAATACAACTTTAGAGAGAGGTGCAATCATTGCACCTCTTCTCAACGTAACAATACCGAGCGAGCGCTCGGTTCTAAAAAAAGAGATGGGGGAAATAGATATGAGTAAAACAGTTATTTTAAGTGCTGCAAGAACACCGGTTGGGAAATTTGGAGGATCTTTAAAAGACGTAAAAGCAACAGAACTTGGGGGAATTGCAATTAAAGCAGCGCTTGAAAGAGCAAACGTTTCTGCTAATGATGTGGAAGAAGTTATATTCGGAACAGTTATTCAAGGTGGACAGGGACAAATTCCATCACGCCAAGCTGCGAGGGCTGCTGGAATCCCTTGGGAAGTGCAGACGGAAACAGTGAATAAAGTTTGTGCATCAGGGCTTCGTGCGGTTACGTTAGCGGATCAAATTATTCGTACTGGCGACCAATCACTTATTGTAGCTGGTGGTATGGAGTCGATGAGTAACAGTCCTTACATTTTACGCGGAGCAAGATGGGGATACAGAATGGGCAACAACGAAGTAATCGATTTAAACGTTGCTGACGGTTTAACATGCGCATTTTCAGGTATACACATGGGTGTTTATGGTGGAGAAGTTGCGAAGGAAGATGGGATCTCTCGCGAAGCGCAAGATGAATGGGCATATCGTAGTCATCAACGTGCGGTGTCAGCACATAAAGAAGGACGTTTTGAAGAGGAAATTGTGCCAGTAACGATTCCGCAAAGAAAAGGCGATCCTATTGTCGTTGCAAAGGATGAGGCGCCACGCGCGGATACAACGATTGAAAAATTAGCGAAATTAAAACCTGTATTTGATAAGACGTCAGCAGTGACAGCGGGTAATGCGCCAGGACTAAATGATGGTGGTGCTGCACTTGTACTAATGAGCGAAGACAGAGCAAAGCAAGAAGGAAGAAAGCCATTAGCAACAATTTTGGCACATACAGCAATTGCAGTGGAGTCTAAAGATTTCCCAAGAACGCCAGGTTATGCAATTAACGAATTGTTGAAAAAAACAGGCAAGACAATTGAAGATATCGATTTATTCGAGATTAATGAAGCATTTGCAGCGGTAGCAATTGCAAGTACAGAGATTGCAGGAATTGACCCAGACAAATTGAATGTAAATGGCGGCGCAGTGGCAATGGGACATCCAATTGGAGCAAGTGGAGCACGTATTATCGTTACACTTATCCACGCACTGAAGCAGCGCGGCGGCGGAATTGGAATTGCTTCGATTTGTAGCGGTGGCGGTCAAGGTGATGCAATTATGATTGAAGTTCGTTAATTTACGTGTAGGTAATTTTTGATGTATTAACAATTTATATTAAGGGGGAAGAAAGAATGGGTGTACAAAAAATAGTTGTAATTGGTGCGGGACAAATGGGATCGGGAATTGCGCAAGTATGTGCAATGGCAGGATATGATGTGAAGGTACAAGATTTAAAACAAGAGCAATTAGACAGAGGATTGGCTATTATTACGAAAAACTTAGCGCGCCAAGTAGAAAAAGGACGCATGAAGGAAGAAGAGAAGGAAGCAACGCTAAATCGCCTTACAGTAACGCTTGATTTAGATTGTGTGAAGGAAACGGATCTTATTATTGAAGCAGCTGTTGAGAAAATGGATATTAAAAAGAAAATCTTTGCAAATCTAGATGAAATTGCTCCAGAACACGCAATTTTAGCGACGAATACGTCATCTCTACCAATTACAGAAATTGCAGCGGTAACGAAACGTCCGGAGAAAGTAATCGGTATGCACTTTATGAATCCGGTTCCGGTTATGAAGCTTGTTGAGATTATTCGTGGTTTGGCTACAGATGATGCGGTATATGAAACGATTGAGGATATTACGAAGAAAATCGGGAAAGTACCAGTTGAAGTAAATGATTTCCCAGGGTTTGTATCGAACCGTATTTTATTGCCGATGATTAACGAAGCGATCTATACGTTATATGAAGGTGTAGCGACGAAAGAAGCGATTGATGAAGTAATGAAACTCGGTATGAATCATCCGATGGGGCCTTTAACGCTCGCTGATTTTATCGGTTTAGATACATGTTTATACATTATGGAAGTGTTGCATGAAGGCTTAGGTGATAGTAAATATCGCCCATGTCCATTATTACGCAAGTATGTGAATGCAGGATGGTTAGGACGTAAAACGGGTCGTGGTTTCTACGTTTACGAATAAAATCCTCCCTTTATTAAAATAGTGGTCTTACCAAATTGTTAAAAAGATATATAGCAAATGGAGGCGAAGTACATGAATTTTCATTTTACTGAAGAGCAACAAATGATGAGGAAAATGGTTCGAGATTTTGCGCAGAAGGAAATAGCTCCCTTTGTTCCTAGTATGGAACAAGGGGTGTTCCCGAAAGGGATTTTGCAAAAGATGGGTGAGCTTGGACTAATGGGTATTCCAGCGCCTGCAAAATATGGCGGGGCAGAAATGGATTTTATTTCTTACATTTTAGCAATTGAGGAAATTTCAAAGGTAAGTGCAACGGTTGGTGTAATTTTAGCTGTACATACGTCAGTTGGAATGAATCCGATTTTATACTTCGGAACAGAAGACCAGAAGCAGAAATATGTTTCTAAACTAGCGACTGGTGAGTATTTAGGTGCATTTGCATTAACAGAACCAAATGCAGGGTCAGATGCAGGGAGTTTGAAATCAAGAGCTGTAAAGAAAGACGATCACTACATTATTAATGGATCGAAAGTATTTATTACAAATGGCGGTGAAGCAAGTACATACATTGTATTCGCTTCTACAAATCCAGAGGCAGGAAAAAGTGGGATTTCTGCATTTATAGTAGAGAAAGATACACCGGGCTTAATTATTGGAAAAGATGAGCACAAAATGGGACTTCTTGGTTCTCGCACAGTACAACTTACGTTCGAAGATATGAAAGTGCCGGCTGAGAATTTACTTGGTGAAGAAGGACAAGGATTTAAGGTAGCGATGGCGAATTTAGATGTTGGACGAATTGGAATTGGTGCACAGGCTTTAGGAATTGCGGAAGCAGCGCTTGCATGTGCAATTGATTATGCGAAAGAACGTGAGCAATTCGGAAAGCCAATTGCGGCGCAACAAGGAATCGGATTCAAACTTGCAGATATGGCAACTAGTGTAGAAGCATCGCGATTACTTGTATACAGAGCAGCATCGCTAAGAGCGCAAGGATTACCATGCGGTAAAGAGGCTTCTATTGCGAAGTTATTCGCTTCTAAGACGGCTGTCGAAGTTGCGATTGAAGCGGTGCAAGTATTTGGTGGTTACGGTTATACGAAAGACTATCCAGTAGAACGATTTTTCCGTGATGCGAAAATCACGCAAATATATGAAGGAACGAGTGAAATACAAAAACTCGTTATTAGCAGAGCTTTATAAAAGAACTAGGGGGAGACGGGCATGCATTTTAAACTATCAGAAGAACATGAAATGATAAGAAAAATGGTTCGGGATTTTGCTAAGAACGAAGTAGCACCGACGGCAGCTGAGCGTGATGAAGAAGAGAGATTTGATCGCGCGCTATTTGATCAAATGGCAGAGCTTGGTTTAACCGGCATTCCGTGGCCTGAAGAATACGGCGGAATTGGAAGCGATTACTTAGCGTATGTAATTGCTATCGAAGAATTATCTCGTGTTTGTGCTTCAACAGGTGTAACGCTGTCTGCACATACTTCACTTGCTGGTTGGCCAATTTTTAAATTCGGAACGGAAGAACAAAAGCAAAAGTTTTTACGACCGATGGCTGAAGGGAAGAAAATTGGTGCATACGGCTTAACAGAGCCGAGTTCTGGTTCGGATGCTGGCGGAATGAAGACAACTGCGAAACGAGATAGAGACCATTACATTTTAAATGGATCGAAAATCTTTATTACAAATGGCGGTATTGCTGATATTTATGTTGTTTTTGCGTTAACTGATCCTGAATCGAAGCAGCGTGGTACGAGCGCGTTTATTGTGGAAAGTGATACACCAGGATTTTCAGTTGGGAAGAAGGAAAGTAAGTTAGGGATTCGCTCTTCACCAACAACTGAAATTATGTTTGAAGATTGCCGTATTCCTGTAGAGAATCTACTAGGGGAAGAGGGCCAAGGATTTAAAGTTGCGATGCAAACATTAGATGGCGGCCGTAATGGTATTGCCGCGCAAGCAGTCGGTATTGCGCAAGGGGCTTTAGATGCTTCTGTAGAATATGCAAGGGAGCGTCATCAGTTTGGGAAACCAATTGCGGCGCAGCAAGGAATTGGCTTTAAACTTGCAGATATGGCAACGGATGTGGAGGCGGCGCGTCTTCTAACATACCAAGCGGCTTGGCTTGAATCGGAAGGGCTTCCGTACGGGAAAGAGTCAGCGATGTCAAAAGTATTTGCAGGCGATACAGCGATGAAGGTGACGACTGAAGCAGTACAAGTATTTGGTGGTTACGGTTATACGAAAGATTATCCAGTAGAGCGTTATATGCGCGATGCAAAGATTACACAAATATATGAGGGAACACAAGAGATTCAAAGGCTTGTAATTTCTCGTATGTTAACGAAGTAGGAACGAAAGCGTAGGTATTTTCCTACGCTTTTTCCTTCCAAAAAATAATAGAGAGAGGTG
This sequence comes from Bacillus cereus group sp. BfR-BA-01379, assembly GCF_022663605.1. Lineage (NCBI taxonomy): Bacteria > Bacillati > Bacillota > Bacilli > Caryophanales > Bacillaceae > Bacillus > Bacillus cereus group sp. BfR-BA-01379. The sequence goes on along the minus strand of NZ_JAKUFT010000080.1, from coordinate 1,427 downwards.
AAGGGAATGGTTAAACATAATGTACATGCGTCCGTGAAAGATGAAAAATTAGTTGCGTTAAGACGTGAACAAATGATTAAAGGTGCGGTGCAATTGTTTAAGCAAAAAGGGTTCCCACGTACAACAACGAGAGAGATTGCGAAGGCGGCTGGGTTTAGTATTGGAACACTTTATGAGTACATTCGTACAAAAGATGATGTTTTATATTTAGTTTGTGATAGTATTTATGAGCATGTAAAAGAAAGATTAGAGGAAGTAGTGTGTACAGAAAAAGGGAGTATAGAAAGTTTAAAGATAGCAATAACGAATTACTTTAAAGTGATGGACGAATTGCAGGAAGAAGTATTAATAATGTATCAAGAGGTACGTTTTTTACCGAAAGAATCACTCCCGTACGTATTAGAAAAAGAATTTCAAATGGTCGGGATGTTTGAGAATATTTTAGAGCAGTGTACAGAAAATGGGACATTTGCATTAAATAAAAAAGAGATACAGCTTCTTGCACATAACATTTTCATACAAGGACAAATGTGGGGGTTTAGACGTTGGGCCCTGCAAAAACTGTATACGCTTGAAGAATATACAGAAATGCAAATTAGGTATGTACTGCAAGGAGCGCATATGTTTCCGAAATAAGGAATAGACAAATTATAATTTTATTACCATATTAAAGTTTCCCGTTTTTTTTGTAGCATATTTGTGCGACTTTTGTTTATAATGAATAGTATGGATTTTTTTAAGCAGACCGTTATATATAAGGTTATATTTGAAGAAAGGAAGTGCCGCATAAGTGAATTTTAAGCAATATTCACCAGAAGAGCTAAAAGAATGTTCAATGATTGAAGTTGTACATAGCGTTTTAGGGGATAAAAGACAAGCAACGACATTCAACGAGTTGGTTCAAGAAATCGCTCAAGTGCTGGGACTATCTCAAGAGCAAGTTAATGCGAAACTCGCACAATTTTATACAGATTTAAACATCGATGGACGTTTCATTAATTTAGGAGAAAATCGTTGGGGGCTACGCAGCTGGTACCCATATGAGCAAATTGATGAAGAAATCTTGCCTCAACCAAAACCGAAGAAGAAACGTAAAGTTGAAGAAGACGGTTTTGACGACTACATTGAAGAAGATGAAGACTTCGACGATGCAGACGGAAATGAAGAAGAAGAGGTAGAAGATTTGGACAAGGTTCTTGAAGAAGAAGACGGAGATGACGAAGATCTTGATGATTTAGATGAAGATGATGACGATGACTTCGCCGAAGAAGAACTTGAGTACGATGAAACTGAAGAAGAAGAAGAGGAAGAACTGTAGTTCTTGACTTTTCATTATCGTCCATGTAGAATCATTTTTGGGCTCTTTAAAAAAGGACGATAATACTTTTAAAGTGTAAATATAAAAGAAAATTGCTCCCTACTTATTA
>NZ_JAKUFT010000079.1:0-21286 GCF_022663605.1 Bacillus cereus group sp. BfR-BA-01379 | reverse complement strand
GAACAAGTGTTACAAGTAACAAAAACAGATTTATTAGGATCATTAGGTGGAGCGGTAGTATTAACATCATTTATTCTATTCCTTGCAAATATATTAGTATGATATATATAAATACAATCATTCAAAAAAAATAAAGACTCTAGCATATTAGTAAGTAGTTAATATGTTGGGGTCTTTTTTGTTTTCCTCTTATATATACCTTCAAGTATGAATACTCCTTCCGTCATGTAAAGAGAAAAAAGTCGAATTTTATATGTAAGAAAAAAAGAGGAATTTGACAGAAAAGATAGAAAATTTTAAAGGTCAGAATTTGTTAGCTTGCTAACTAATTTCTATTAATTGATGTTGGAAGCGTTTTCGGTTGGTTTATAGCATGGACCATTTAATCTATTTACAGGGGGATGAGGATTTTATGAAACAAAAATCTATGGATACGCTAGCTGCACAAATGGAGGACTTTTTTCCAGTACGTGATGTAGATCATTTGGAATTTTACGTAGGAAATGCAAAGCAATCAAGTTATTACCTTGCGAGAGCATTCGGATTCAAAATTGTGGCTTACTCTGGGTTAGAAACTGGTAACCGTGAAAAGGTATCTTATGTTCTTGTGCAAAAAAATATGCGTTTTGTTGTGTCTGGAGCTTTAAGTAGCGACAATCGTATTGCAGAGTTTGTAAAGACTCATGGTGATGGCGTGAAAGATGTGGCATTACTTGTTGATGATGTTGATAAGGCATACTCGGAAGCAGTGAAACGTGGTGCTGTTGCGATTGCTCCACCTGTGGAATTAACAGACGAGAACGGTACACTGAAAAAAGCAGTTATTGGTACGTATGGTGATACAATTCACACGCTTGTAGAGCGTAAAAATTATAAAGGAACATTTATGCCGGGATTCCAACAGGTGGAGTTTAATATTCCGTTTGAAGAGTCAGGTTTAATTGCTGTAGACCACGTAGTTGGTAATGTTGAAAAAATGGAAGAGTGGGTTAGTTATTACGAGAACGTTATGGGCTTTAAACAAATGATTCATTTTGATGATGACGATATTAGTACAGAGTACTCAGCGTTAATGTCAAAAGTAATGACGAATGGAAGTCGTATTAAGTTCCCTATTAACGAGCCAGCAGATGGAAAGAGAAAGTCGCAAATTCAAGAGTATTTAGAGTTCTACAATGGAGCGGGGGTACAACATCTTGCTTTACTAACAAGCGATATCGTTAAAACAGTGGAAGCGCTGCGTGCAAATGGTGTGGAGTTTTTAGATACACCTGATACTTATTATGATGAGTTAAGTGCACGAGTTGGAAAAATTGATGAGGAAATTGATAGATTAAAAGAATTAAAGATTTTAGTAGATCGTGATGAGGAAGGATACTTACTACAAATCTTTACGAAACCAATTGTAGATCGTCCAACTTTATTTATTGAAATCATTCAACGTAAAGGTTCTCGCGGATTTGGAGAAGGGAACTTTAAAGCATTATTCGAATCAATTGAAAGAGAACAAGAACGTCGCGGAAACTTATAAGATTTGTATCCACCAGCAAAAGTCTTTTTGCTGGTGGAAATTTCATTTTCATAGGGAGGAATCATGATGAAATTTGTTACATTTCGTCTTCCTTCGAAAGAAATGCGAGCTGGATGGCTTGAAGGTGACAAAGTAATTGATATGAATCTTGCTAGTGATGGGAAATTACCTTCTTCTATGTTCGCCTTTTTAGAGAAAGCCGATGAGTATGTAGAAGTATTGCGTAAGATTAAGAATCCGGAAAAGGGTGTATATTCCTTAGAGGAAGTACAATTAGCGGCGGCAATTCCTAATCCGAGTAGTATTCGGGATTTTTACGCGTTTGAACAGCATGTAAAAACAGCACGCGGCCGAAGAGGGCTGGATGTTGTACCTGAATGGTATGATTTCCCGGTTTTTTATTTTACGAACCATCGTGCTGTAATTGGTCCGGATGATTTTGTAATCGGTCCGAAGAAATCTAAAAAACTTGATTATGAGCTAGAGATTGCTTGCGTCATTGGGAAAGAGGGAAGAAATATTTCTCGTGAGCAAGCAGAAGAATATATTTTTGGTTATTGTATTATGAATGACTGGAGTGCAAGGGACTTACAAGCAACGGAAATGAAGGTAGGACTCGGTCCGGCAAAAGGAAAAGATTTTGCAACTTCATTAGGAGCGCACCTTGTTACGAAAGAGGAACTCGATGTTTATCGTAACGGTGACCGTTATGAGTTAGAGATGGCTGCTCATGTAAATGGGAAGCTATTATCAAAGGGGAATTCCCAAGATATTTACTATACATTTGCTGAAATGATTGAACGTGCTTCAGAAGACGTTACGCTATATCCAGGCGATGTGATTGGTTCTGGGACAGTAGGAACAGGTTGTATTTTAGAGCTGGGTACGGAAGAGTGGCTGCAAGATGGAGATGTTGTAGAACTTACGATTACTGGTTTAGGTACGTTACGTAATACGGTCAAAAAAGAAATGGAAGCAGGTGATGGGCATGTTTTATCGTCACATGGGGGAGCTACCTCATAAACGACATGTACAATTCCGTAAAAAGGATGGATCGCTCTATCGCGAACAGGTAATGGGAACGAAAGGTTTTTCTGGTACGCAGTCTATTTTGTACCATCAATATATGCCAACGGAAGTAGGGCATGCGGCATTATCTCATTCTTGTCAGTTGCAGTATGAAGAAGATGTAGCTCTTGCTCATCGTCATTTTCGCACGAAAGAAAATAAAAAAACTGGCGATGCAGTAAGCGGAAGAAACTTTATGCTTGGGAATGAGGATTTATTAATTGGAGTAGTGACTCCAACAGAAAAAATGGACTATTTCTACCGTAATGGTGATGGCGATGAAATGTTATTTGTTCATTACGGAACAGGGAAAATTGAAACGATGTTTGGGACGATTCACTATCGAAAAGGTGATTATGTAACGATTCCAATTGGAACAATCTATCGTGTTATTCCAGATGAAGGAGAGACTAAGTTTCTTGTTGTAGAGGCAAATAGTCAAATTACAACACCGCGTCGCTATCGTAATGAATACGGACAATTGCTAGAGCATAGTCCGTTTTGTGAGAGAGATATTCGTGGTCCTGAAAAATTAGAGACGTATGATGAAAAAGGTGAGTTTGTCGTAATGACAAAGTCGCGGGGATATATGCATAAACATGTTTTAGGGCACCATCCGTTAGATGTTGTTGGTTGGGATGGCTATTTATACCCGTGGGTCTTTAATGTAGAGGACTTTGAACCAATCACAGGTCGTATTCATCAGCCGCCTCCAGTACATCAAACGTTCGAAGGTCACAATTTCGTTATTTGCTCTTTCGTACCACGTTTATACGACTATCATCCAGAATCTATTCCGGCACCATATTATCATAGTAACGTGAATAGTGATGAAGTACTGTACTATGTAGAAGGAAACTTTATGAGCCGGAAAGGTGTGGAAGAAGGTTCTATTACACTTCATCCGAGCGGAATTCCGCATGGGCCGCACCCTGGGAAAACAGAGGGAAGTATAGGGAAGAAAGAAACGCTTGAACTAGCTGTTATGATAGACACATTCCGTCCGCTTCGTATTGTAAAACAAGCACATGAAACAGAAGATGAAAAGTATATGTATAGCTGGATTGAAGAAGGTTCACATACTGTGAAATAGGTAAAAAGAGGCATGCTCACTAAGGGAGCATGCCTCTTTTATGGAATCGACATGTATAATAATACCAAAAAAAAATATGGAAAGATATATAGAAACAATGATAAGGATTATTGTATGTTCCGAAAGATTTCTACTTATTTCGACAAAAGTATTGACTGGGGAAAGTGCTATTAGTAAAATAAAAAAGCGAATTAAAAATTTTCAGAAAATTTAAAACTTGGAGGAGCATGCTATGAAGCAAATTTTTCAAAAGAAGCCTATTGCAAAGTTAATGCAAGAGAGTAAGCAAAAGACTTTAGCAAGAACATTGGGTGCATTGGATTTAACTATGCTTGGAATCGGGGCAATTGTTGGAACAGGTATTTTTGTTCTAACAGGCGTGGTAGCAGCAAAACATTCTGGACCAGCTATTATATTATCATTTGCGATAGCCGCGTTAGCCTGTGCCTTTGCTGCATTTTGCTATGCTGAATTCGCTTCTTCAGTTCCTGTCTCAGGCAGTGTGTATACGTACACATATGCGACGATGGGAGAGGTATTCGCATTTTTAATTGGATGGGACTTAATGCTTGAGTATTTACTCGCTACATCTGCTGTAGCAAACGGTTGGTCTGCTTATTTTCAATCTTTATTAAAGGGATTTGGAATCCATATTCCTACCATTCTCTCCTCGGCCCCTGGTACAGGAAAGGGTGGAATAATTGATTTACCTGCGGTTCTAATTATTTTAGTAATGACAGTTCTTTTATCTAGAGGTGTTCGTGAAAGTGCACGAATAAATAACATTATGGTGTTTATTAAATTAGCGGTTGTTCTCATATTTATCTTTGCTGGTTTTAATTATGTAAAACCTGAAAATTGGACACCTTTTATGCCGTTTGGCTTAGATGGTGTAATGGCAGGAGCTGCTACAGTGTTTTTCGCATTCATAGGGTTTGATGCAGTTTCAACGGCCGCAGAAGAAGTGAAACGTCCACAACGTGATTTACCAATTGGCATTATTGCATCTTTATTAATTTGTACGGTTCTTTATATTGTCGTTTCACTTATTTTGACAGGGATTGTTCCATACGGACAGTTGAATATATCAGATCCAGTTGCTTTTGCGCTTCAATTTATTGGACAAGATAGTTTAGCAGGAGTAATTTCAGTAGGAGCAATTACGGGAATTACAACAGTAATGTTAGTTATGATGTATGGGCAAGTACGTGTTTCGTATGCAATGAGTAGAGATGGATTATTGCCGAAGCGTCTTGCTAAAGTCCATCCAAAATTTAAAACACCATTTTTAAATACATGGACAACAGGAATTATTGCAGCACTTATTTCAGGATTAATAGATTTAAATGTGTTAGCGCATCTTGTAAATATGGGGACTTTATCAGCCTTTGCACTTGTAGCTGTAGCTGTTATTGTAATGAGAAGAACTCATCCAGATTTACCAAGAGCATTTAAGGCACCGCTTGTACCATTTTTACCAGCATTAACAGTGATTTTTTGTTTATACTTAATGCTTCAATTATCTGGAACGGCTTGGATTAGTTTTGGGGTATGGATGATTATCGGTGTTGCAGTTTACTTCTTATATAGCCGAAAACATAGTGCTTTAAATAATAGTAAAGACGAAGAAGATGCAGCAAATTTATAAGTTGAAAAATCCATCCTAATTCTGTTAGGGTGGATTTTTTGTTCTGAAAATTTACATTTTTCTGATTTGATTATAAGATAATTAATGGTGAACTAAAGGGGGGAGAAATATGAAAAATACGTGGCGGGATTTACGAGAAATGGACCGAAACATATGGATTCGGTTTATTGGCGAAACGTTAAATGGAATTGCAATGATGATGTTGATGCCCTTTTTTGCGTTATATTTAAAAGATAAGGTGGATTCGTTATTAGAAGTAGGAGTTATTATGGCACTTTCTCCGATTGCTGCAAGTTTCGGTTCTCTTCTTGGTGGGAGGATTGCTGATATATATGGAAGAAAGCCAATCATGATCTTGTCAATGGTGAGTAATGCATTGTTCATGCTAGGTTTTTTATTTATAGAAGGATTTATTCCTTATGCTATTTTATCTATTTTTTTAGGGCTCAGTAATTCATTATTTCATCCCGCTGCATCAGCAATGGTTGCGGATGTAACAGCGCCTGAAAAGAGAACCGAGGCATACGGTTTATTGCGGATGGGATATAATATTGGTGCTGCGATTGGGCCGATAATAGGGGCATCGGTGGTGGTACTTTCAAAAAATGTTGTGTTTATTATTGCTTCATCCACAATGCTGTTTTATGCACTAATGGTGTTATTTCTTATTCAAGAAACAATGCCGAAAGTTACGGATGAAAATCCAGAGAATAAAGATGAAAAAACAGTAGCAGTTTGGAAAATTGTATTTCAAGACAAAGTGTTAATGATTTACTTATTAGCAGGTATCATTGTTTCGATGGGATTTTCTCAAACAGAAGGCATGTTGCCGCTACACTTTGATAACGAAATGAAGGGTATCTTTGGTACTAACAATCCATATCCATATTTAATGGCTTTAAATGGACTATTAGTTGTGTTGTTCCAGTTTCAAATTTCAAAATGGGCCACAGATAAACCTGTCGGCAAAACGATGTTATATGGTGCATGTTTGTTCGGGATTGGTTTGTTCTTTATAGGATGGTTACCGAAGTGGTTTGGAGAATTTGATGCAAATGCTACGATTATTTTAATAACGTTGCTGTTTGTTTATACCATATATACATTAGGTGAGATGATTATGTCGCCTGTACAGATGACGTTTGTAGCGAATTTGGCTCCTGAGCATTTGAGAGGGACTTATATGGGAGCTGCGAGTTTGCAGTGGATTACAGGAGGCGCACTCGGTCCACTTTTGGGAGGTTTTTTATTAGATCAATTACTTGGCCACTTGCTATTTACAATTTTAGCTATAGGATGTGTAGTTGCAGGTATTGTATATGTTTCTTTAGATCGTCTCGTTGAACAAAGGCAAAAAGGCACACTGACTAAGCAATCTTCTTAATGAGTAGATGACATACACGAAAAGGGGATTTCTACATATTCTAGGTACATAACTAGATTGAGCTGTAATTTTATATATGTATGAAGAAATTTAAGTGGAAAAAGTATAGAAAACCAATAAGTGGTGTCATTTATTTATTTGTAGAAGTTACATTTTATTTCAAATAGGAACTACCTATTTTTATAAAAAGTGCTAAAATAGAAAAATGAAAACAATTGGTTAGGGTGATTTCAGTGACAAAAATTAAATTAGGTTTATTATATGGTGGAAAATCAGCTGAGCATCAAGTTTCGCTACAAACGGCTCTTGCTGCTATTAAAGCATTAAATCAAGATAAATTCGAGATTCATCCAATTTATATTACAGAACAAGGTCAATGGGTGCGCGGTGAGCGTATTGAAGGTGAAGTAACAGATGTTGAAGTTCTAAAAATGAGCGGTGCAGAAAATGCGATTTCTCCGTTATCATTAAGCACAGAAATCATTCCATCTGCAGCTTCTGAGGAAAATGCTATTGACGTTATTTTCCCATTACTACATGGACCAAATGGTGAAGATGGAACAGTTCAAGGATTATTAGAATTAATGAACATTCCTTATGTAGGAAATGGTGTTTTAGCATCTGCTGCTGGTATGGATAAAGTTGTTATGAAAAACATCTTTGCAGAGGCTGGATTGAAACAAGCAAAATATGCATCATTCATTCGTAGCACATGGGAAAAAGATCGTGAAACAGCATATGAAAAAGTAGAAGAAGTATTAGGATATCCTTGCTTCGTAAAACCAGCAAACCTTGGTTCAAGTGTTGGTATTAATAAGTGTAAAAATCGCGAAGAACTTGAGAATGCATTTGAAGAGGCGTTCCAATTTGACCGTAAAATTATTGTAGAAGAAAATATTGTTGGACGTGAAGTAGAAGTTGGTGTACTAGGTAATGATGAGCCGAAATGTTCAGTTGTAGGTGAAATCGTACCGAAAAAAGACTTCTATGATTATAAGTCGAAATACATCGATGGCGATACAGCGTTAATTATTCCAGCTGAAATGACAGAAGAAGAGTCTAACGTTATTAAGCGAGATGCAATTATTGCATTCCAATCGTTAGATGGTGCTGGCTTAACAAGAGCTGATTTCTTTTTAACGAAAGATGGAGAAGTATATATTAACGAAGTGAATACGATGCCAGGATTTACGCCGTTTAGTATGTTCCCTCTATTATGGCAACATACTGGATTACCGTATCCGGAATTAATTGAAGAGCTAATCAATTTAGCAATTGCGCGTCACGAGGAAAAACAAAAAATTAAATATACAATCTAACAAAAAAGGAGGAGGCACTATTCGCAGGAATAGTGCTTCCTCTATGTAAGGAGTGTTTTCATGATAAATCGAACGTTAAAACAAGTGGAACAGATGGTAAATGGCACGGGATTAGCAGAGCAATATGAGGGGATTACTATACAAGGAGTGTCTATTGATACGAGAAAAATTGAAAAGGGAAACTTATATGTTCCAATTCAAGGTGAACGTTTCGATGGACATGCTTTTGTAGACAAAGCTGTTGAAAATGGAGCTGTGGCGACATTATGGATGAAAGATGTAGCAAATCCACCCGAGAATCTTCCAGTTATTTTTGTAGAAGACACGCTATCGGCATTACAAATGTTAGCGAAAAATTATCGCGATCAATTGGATGTGAAAGTTATTGGTGTGACGGGTAGTAACGGTAAAACATCTACAAAAGATATTGTAACAAGTCTTCTTGCGACTAAATTCAAAGTTCAAAAAACAGAAGGCAACTTCAATAACCATATCGGGTTACCGCTTACTATTTTAAACTTAGAAGAAACTACAGAAGTAGCTGTATTAGAAATGGGTATGTCAAGCCGAGGGGAAATTGAATTCTTATCTAAGTTAGCACGGCCAAATGCAGCTATTATTACGAACATTGGTGAGGCACATTTAATGGACTTAGGCTCTCGTGAGGCGATTGCTGAAGCGAAATTAGAAATTGTAACAGGATTACAAGAAGGTGGAGTATTCGTATATAACGGAGATGAGCCATTATTAACAAATCGTGTTCCTGAAATGAATTTAATAGCTGAAACAGTTACGTTTGGTGACGCTAGAGCAAATGATTACTATCCGACGACTGTAACATTACAGGCAACTGGGACACACTTTAAAATGAATAGAGAAGAAAATATTTCATTCTATCTACCGGTATTAGGAAAACATAATGTGTACAATACGCTTGCTTCAATGGCAATTGCGAAACATCTCGGTGTAACGTGGGAAGAGATGAAAGAAGGTTTAGTTACACTTCAAATGACAGGCATGCGTATGGAGATTGTAAAAACAAATAGTGGTTTAACAATTATCAATGATGCCTATAATGCGAGTCCAACGGCTATGGAAGCAGCATTCCATTTAATGAATGGTTTAGATGGATTTGCTAAAAAGATTGTTGTACTCGGTGATATGTTAGAGCTTGGAAATCAAGAGGTACAGTTTCATTATGAAGTAGGTAAATTAATCGATCCAGCAAAAATCTCATATGTGTTCACATATGGTAAATTAGGGGCTCAAATTGCTGAAGGAGCGAAAATTAATTTCCCTAATGAACGTGTAAAGGCGTATGATAATAAAGAAGAGTTAGTGAAAGAGTTGCAAGCAGTAGTCGATGCAAAAGATGTTGTATTAGTAAAAGCATCTCGCGGTATGAAATTGGAAGAAATAATTACGATGTTGAAATAATTGGTGTATATAAATAGGGATGATAGCTACGAAAATAGAAGAAACTTATAATAAGCGCTTACAGTAAATATAAAAAAATAAAAGTGAAGAAAAAAACTCTGAATATGAAAATAAGGTAACAGTTGGGTTTGCTTTTTACACATACAAAACTTATAATTGATAAAGTGTAATAACGTTTAGAAGTATTTTCGCGAAGAATATACGCCCGTTTATATACGTGAGCATTCAGGAAAAGGGCTTTTCCGCAAATTCGGAAAACGCCTTTTTTTAAATGATAAGTATAGGATAGAAAAGGAGAAGTAACATTGACAACATTTCGAGAATTAGGATTAAGTGAGTCTTTACTGCAATCTGTTGAAAGCATGGGCTTTGAAGAGGCTACGCCGATTCAAGCTGAAACAATTCCACATGCATTGCAAGGTAAAGATATTATTGGGCAAGCGCAAACAGGTACAGGGAAAACAGCAGCATTCGGATTACCACTACTAGATAAAGTGGATACAAATAAAGAAGCCGTTCAAGGTATTGTTATCGCGCCAACGCGTGAATTAGCAATTCAAGTTGGAGAAGAGCTATACAAAATTGGTAAACATAAACGCGTTCGTATTTTACCAATCTATGGTGGTCAAGATATTAACCGCCAAATTCGTGCTCTAAAAAAACACCCACACATTATTGTTGGTACGCCGGGTCGTATTTTAGATCATATTAACCGTAAAACACTTCGCTTACAAAACGTAGAGACTGTTGTTCTTGACGAAGCGGATGAAATGTTAAACATGGGCTTCATTGAAGATATTGAAGCGATTTTAACAGATGTGCCAGAAACACATCAAACATTATTATTCTCAGCGACAATGCCAGATCCAATCCGTCGTATTGCTGAGCGTTTCATGACTGAGCCTCAACACATTAAAGTAAAAGCAAAAGAAGTAACAATGCCAAACATTCAGCAGTTCTATTTAGAAGTGCAAGAAAAGAAAAAGTTTGACGTGTTAACACGCTTACTAGATATTCAATCTCCAGAGCTTGCAATCGTATTCGGTCGTACAAAGCGTCGTGTTGATGAATTATCAGAAGCGTTAAACTTACGTGGTTATGCAGCAGAAGGTATTCATGGTGACTTAACACAAGCGAAGCGTATGTCTGTACTACGTAAATTTAAAGAAGGTGCTATTGAAGTTCTTGTTGCAACAGACGTTGCTGCACGTGGTCTTGATATTTCAGGCGTAACACACGTATATAACTTCGATATCCCACAAGATCCAGAATCATACGTTCACCGTATCGGTCGTACTGGTCGTGCAGGTAAAAAAGGTATTGCAATGTTATTTGTAACACCACGTGAATCAGGACAATTAAAAAATATCGAGCGCACAACAAAACGTAAAGTTGATCGTATGGAAGCACCGACACTTGACGAGGCATTAGAAGGTCAACAACGTTTAATCGCTGAAAAACTTCAAAGCACAATTCAAAATGAGAATTTATCATACTACAAGCGTATTGCAGAAGAAATGTTAGAAGAGAACGACTCTGTAACAGTAGTAGCTGCTGCTTTAAAAATGATGACAAAAGAGCCAGATACAACTCCAATCGCTTTAACATCAGAACCACCAGTTGTTTCAAGAGGTGGCGGTTCTAAAAAACGCGGCGGTAACGGAGGCGGATACCGTGATGGTAACCGTAATCGTAGTCGTGACGGACGCGGCGGTGGCGATGGTCGTAACCGTGATCGCAATCGTGATGGACGCGGTGGTGGCGATGGCCGTAACCGTGATCGCAATCGTGATGCTGGTAACCGTGATCGTAATCGTGATGGCGGTAGCCGTGGTCGTAAAGGTGAAGGTCAAGGTCGCCCTGGATCTTCAAATGGACGTGGCGAAAGAAAACATCATAGCCGTCCACAAGCTTAATACAAAAGAGAATGCCCTTTGCTGGCATTCTCTTTTTTTATTTCTGTAATTGTACATACTACATAATAACTTGTGTAGAAAAGAGGTGCTACATGCTTGTAAGACTTGGGTATGTTGCGATGAGTGTACATGTAAAGAACGCATCTCCATCTCAAACGATGACATATGCGCAGTTTCAACGAATTGATGATCGAGAGGCTGCAATTCGTAAACTCGAAAGAATTGCTAATTCGAATTTAGAAAATTGCTTACGGTTATTAAAGCATAATAAAGGGCATGATATATCTTTCTTTCGGCTTAGTTCCAAGCTTGTTCCTTTAGCGAATCATGAGGAGTTGTTAGAGTGGAACTATATTCGCCCCTTAAAAGAAAATTTAAAAGTGCTAGGTGATTACGCTATTCGAATGAATATGCGTATTGATTTCCATCCAGATCATTTTGTTGTGCTGAATTCACCTGAGGAGAAAATTTTTAAGCAATCTGTAAAGACATTGCAGATGCATAAAAAATTATTAAAAGGTATGGGAATTGAACATAAGCAACGATGCGTATTACATGTGGGCGGAGGTTATAACGATAAGGAGCTCGCGTTAGAGAGCTTTATAGAAAATTGGTCAAGGGTTCCAAGGGGTATCCAAGAGATGGTCATATTAGAAAATGATGATACGACCTTTTCTTTAGAAGAAACATTGTATTTAGGTGAAAAGTTAGATATTCCAGTCGTGTTTGATCTGCATCACCATATGATGAATCATGATCGAGAAGATTGGCATGAAGATTGGGCGCGTGTTGTACATACGTGGGAATCGTCTTTGTTGCCAGTGAAAATGCATATTTCTAGTCCTAGAGAAGGAAAAGACCCGAGAGCACATGCGGACTTTATTGACGTAGATACTTTTTTATCTTTTTTAAAAAAGATAAAGGGAAGTGTTCCGCAAATTGATTGTATGATTGAGGCGAAGATGAAGGATGAGTCTTTATTTCAATTAATGAGAGATTTAAGTAAACAAACAGAGGTAGAAATTGTCGATGGTGCGAGCTTTTATATTAAATAAGCTCTGCACCATCGAATTTTTTTGCTAATAAAGGAGTGCAAATACCGCCAATGATCAATCCTGTTAAATGGCTTATAGGGTTAGCGGAGGGATTGAAGAAAGTGAATAGTAGTAATATACATATCATGATTGAAAAAATAGCAATGTCTCTTGGATTGGAAGAACGATATCGACTATACAATAGAAATAATTGCGCTCCTAGCAATCCGAAAATACCACCAGATGCCCCGGCATGAATATATTCAAGAGGCATAATAAGATAAGAAGAAATATTTCCAAGAATGCCAGAAAGGAAAAAAATAATGATGAAAGAAAAGTGCCCTAGTTGTTTTTCGATAGAAGAGCCGAGCACAAATAAACAAATACTATTAGAAAGGAAATGTTGTAAGTCTACATGTACAAGTAAGGAAGTTATGAGACGCCACCATTCTCCTTTAGCGATATATTCATTGTAGGATGCCAGGGGAAAGAGAAAAAAGTCGCCTAACATAATCATGACTAATTGTATGAGAAGTAAAGTGATGACGATTGGTTGTAAGGAAATGCGGATAGTAGGTATTAGCATGTTGTTAGTATCACTCCTTTTGCATCAGAAAGATTCTCTGTTATTCTTACAATATGAAAAAAGAAAGCTAAATAGAAGAAGGGGATTTTGAAATGATTGTAGGGATTGGAATCGATATTATTGAATTGAATCGAATTGAAAAAATGCTAGATGGAAAACTTAAATTTATGGAGCGTATTTTAACTGAAAGTGAACGTAATGTTGCTAAGGAACTGAAGGGAAGCCGCCTTACAGAGTTTGTAGCTGGAAGATTTGCAGCGAAAGAGGCGTATTCAAAAGCGGTAGGGACTGGTATCGGGAAAGAAGTAAGTTTTTTAGATATTGAAGTAAGAAATGATGATAGAGGTAAGCCCATTCTCGTTGCAAGTACAGAGCATATTGTTCATTTATCAATTAGTCATAGTAGAGAATTTGCTGTTGCTCAAGTTGTTTTAGAAAGCTCGTCACGCTAGTCTGCATATTTTATATCTTTGTCTCATATATTTGATGTAGCGATAAGGAAGGTACATCTTCCATTCATTTATAGGGGCAAAGGGGCTGAAGTGATGAAAAGGCGTCTGTTTTTAGTTCTTGTCGGTTTATTAACCGTTTTCGTGTTGGCGGGTTGTATGGAAAAGAAACAAGATGATGTTGTGAGAGATTTAGAGGCGAAAGTAAAAGGGATGAAAAGTTATCAAGCTGAAGCAAAACTATCTATTAAAACAGGGAATGAGCCTCAAGAGTATAAGGTAGAAATATGGCATAAGGAACCTTCTTTTTATCGTGTAAATTTGCAGAATGCGAAGAAAGATCAAAGTCAAATTATTTTAAGGAATGAAGAAGGGGTGTTCGTATTAACGCCAGCGCTTAATAAGAGTTTCCGTTTCCAAAGTGATTGGCCGCAAAATAGTAGCCAGGCTTATTTATATGAATCCCTTGTGAGAGATATTTTGCAGGATAAGAAAAACCTTACTTTTGAAAAAACAGATAAGTATTATATTTTTAAAACAAAAACAAACTATCAACATCAAAACATGTTACCGAAACAAGAGATTACATTGAAGAAAAGTGATTTAACACCAGTTTCGGTGAAGTTAATGGATAATGATCAAAATGTTCTTGTGAAAGTAGATTTCTCAAAAGTGAAATTTGATGCGAAATTTGATAAAGGTGCATTTGATACGAAACAAAATATGTCTAGAGCACAAGTAGATGTTCCAACAACAGCGAAAGAAGACAAACCATTTGCAATTTTGTATCCGCGTGATACGCCGCAAGGTATGGTTTTGAAAGATGAAAAAGAGTTGAAGACAGACAGTGGCAAGCGTGCGATACTCACATACACTGGAAGTAAGAAATCCTTTACTTTGATACAAGAAAAGGCAAAAGTTGCAGAGGCTTCGTCAGCGATAAGTGTGAGCGGAGAATTAGTTGATCTTGGCTTTACAATTGGGGCATTGACGAAAGATTCTTTAACGTGGTCGCATAACGGAGTAGAATATATGCTCGTGTCTAAAGGTTTAGAGCCGAAGGAGCTATTAATGGTTGCTCGTTCAGTTACAGAGAAGCAAGTGAAGTAAACTTCTTAGACGTGGTGATATATGTGCACCACGTCTTTTCTTAGTTTGAAGGGTGGATTTCATAAAAGAAGCATATAAAAGAATAAGCTTCGCATATCGTGTATAAGGAAGTGTATTTATGGAAGAATCACCATTTTACCGTGACACTTGGGTGGAAGTGGATTTAGATGCGATCTATAACAATATTACACACATTAAAAATTTCATTCCAAGTGATGTAGAGATTTTTGCTGTAGTTAAAGCGAATGCATATGGACACGATTATGTACCGGTAGCTAAAACGGCATTAGAAGCGGGGGCGACAAGGCTAGCGGTTGCCTTTTTAGATGAAGCTTTAGTGCTTCGAAGGGCTGGTATTACTGTGCCAATTTTAGTATTAGGTCCTTCTCCGCCTCGTGATGTCAATGTAGCTGCTGAAAATGATGTGGCGTTAACTGTTTTTCAAAAAGAATGGGTGGATGAAGCGATCAAACTTTGGGATGGTTCATCTATAATGAAATACCATATTAATTTCGATAGTGGTATGGGGAGAATTGGGATACGCGAACGCAAAGAATTAAAAGGATTTTTAAAGAGTTTAGAAGGTGCACCGTTTTTAGAATTAGAAGGAGTTTATACACATTTTGCAACAGCGGATGAGGTGGAGACTTCTTACTTTGATAAGCAATATAACACATTTTTGCAGCAGTTAAGTTGGTTGAAAGAGTTCGGAGTGGATCCTAAGTTTGTCCATACAGCTAATAGTGCTGCAACGCTACGTTTTCAAGGGATTACATTTAATGCAGTACGAATTGGCATTGCGATGTATGGGTTATCCCCATCCGTAGAAATACGCCCTTTTTTACCGTTTAAATTAGAGCCAGCGCTATCATTGCATACGAAAGTTGCTCATATTAAACAGGTGATTAAAGGGGATGGAATTAGTTATAACGTCACTTATCGAACGAAAACGGAAGAATGGATTGCAACTGTTGCAATTGGATATGCAGATGGATGGCTTAGAAGATTGCAAGGATTTGAAGTGCTTATAAATGGTAAAAGGGTACCGATTGTAGGTCGAGTAACAATGGATCAATTCATGATACATCTTCCTTGTGAAGTGCCGCTTGGTACGAAAGTTACACTCATTGGAAGACAAGGTGATGAGTATATTAGTGCTGCTGAGGTTGCTGAATACTCAGGGACCATTAATTATGAGGTTATTGCAACGATAAGTTTCCGTGTGCCGAGAATATTTATACGGCATGGCAAGGTTGTAGAGGTAATTAATTATTTGAATAATATATAGAAGGTAGTATGTTTTGCTTCTTGTCATTTGAGAGGACTGTTCATTGGTTAAGAATAAGCTCATTTTTGATGAGAAGCTTTGTACTTATAGTTACGTTTAACATAATTTAACGTGAATTTTGCGGAGAAACTCTTTCGCTTCTTGTTTGTAATGAGATAAAAAATAAAAGAATATGAATGTTTTGTTTGTGAATTGGAAAACATAAGCAAGGAATAAGGAAGTCTTTGCAACAGGCTCCATACAATGGTATTATTACAATAGGTGTCATATATATATTTGGGTGTGTAGTTGACGGTGGAGGTGTATTTTTGTGTCCGAATCAAGTGTAACTACTGAAATCGTGGTTCGGTTGCCAAAGCAAATGGTAACGGAATTGGACGGAATTGGAAAACAAGAGAATAAGAATCGCCATGAACTAATTTGCCAGGCAACACAACTGTTATTGCGTCAACATAAGACGAAGAAACGCTACCAACATGAATCAATGCGACGTGGGTACATTGAAATGGGAAAAATTAATCTTGGTATTGCATCTGAAGCTTTCTTAGCAGAGTATGAAGCAGCTCATACAGTAGAACGCTTAGTTAGCGGGGGGTAATATTTTGATTGTAAAACGCGGCGACGTGTATTTTGCAGACCTTTCCCCAGTTGTTGGTTCTGAGCAAGGAGGCGTTCGTCCGGTTCTTGTCATTCAAAATGACATCGGAAATCGTTTTAGTCCAACGGTGATTGTAGCGGCTATTACTGCACAGATTCAAAAAGCTAAATTACCCACTCATGTGGAAATTGATGCGAAAAAGTACGGTTTTGAGAGAGATTCTGTTATTTTACTTGAGCAGATTCGAACAATCGATAAGCAGCGCTTAACGGACAAAATCACTCACTTAGATGAAGTGATGATGATTCGTGTAGATGAAGCGCTACAAATTAGTTTAGGACTAATAGATTTTTAAATCGGCAGTTTAAGTTGCTCTCTTTACAGGGCAACTTTTTTTTATTATAGAGGAGGTTACGGTTGTATATGGAAATGGTAGATAATCGACAAGCGTTAATGAAAATGTTAGTGAAGGAATTAGGCTTTACCGAAAAGCAAGTTCGTCATGTTATTCAATTAACAGAAGAAGGTAACACAGTTCCATTTATTGCTCGTTACCGAAAAGAATGGACAGGCTCTTTAGATGAAGTGCAAATTCGTGCGATTTTAGAGAGATGGCAATATATGATGCAGCTTGAAGATAGGAAAGAAGAGGTTCTTCGTCTTATTGATGAGAAGGGGAAACTGACAGGAGAGTTACGTCAGCAAATTGTTAAAGCTGTAAAGTTGCAAGAAGTAGAAGATTTATATCGTCCATATAAAGAGAAAAGAAGAACGAAAGCAACGATTGCGAAAGAAAAAGGACTAGAGCCGTTAGCTGAATGGCTATTGTTATATAAGAAAGAAGATCCAAATCAGAAGGCAGTGGAGTTTATTAACGCAGAGAAAGAAGTACAATCTGCAGAAGAGGCATTGCAAGGTGCCCAAGACATTATTGCAGAAATTGTTTCAGATGAAGCGGCGTATCGTAGTTGGATTCGAAATGTTACTTTTAGAAAAGGTGTTATGTCTTCGTCCGTAAAAGATGAAGAGAAAGATGAAAAGAATATATATGAAATGTATTACAGTTATGAAGAACCGTTGCAGAAGGTAGTACCGCATCGTGTATTAGCGATGAATCGCGGTGAGAAAGAAGATATATTGAGAGTTTCTGTTGTTCCACCGGTAGATGAGATAGTAACTTTCCTATATAAGAAAGTAATTCGTGATAACGATTCTAAAAGTGCCCATTATGTAAAGTTAGCGATTGAGGATGGTTATAAACGATTAATTCAATCCTCTATTGAAAGAGAGCTTCGAAAAGAATTAACAGAAACAGCTGAGGAACAAGCGATACATATTTTCTCTGAGAACTTACGTAATTTGTTATTACAACCTCCGATGAAAGGGAAGGTTGTGTTGGCTGTAGACCCTGCATATAGAACGGGTTGTAAATTAGCTATTGTAGACGATACGGGGAAAGTTCTATATATTGATGTTATTTATCCGCATCCACCAGTGCGTAAATATGAAGATGCAAAAACGAAAGTTCTTTCTATTATAGATAAATATCAAGTTGAAATGATTGCGATTGGGAATGGTACAGCTTCTAGAGAATCAGAAGAATTTATAGTTGATGTATTACAAAATGTGAAACAAGAAGTCTTCTATATTATTGTGAACGAGGCTGGTGCGAGTGTGTATTCGGCTTCTGATTTAGCACGTGAGGAATTCCCGGATTTACAGGTTGAAGAAAGAAGTGCTGTTTCTATCGGCAGACGTCTGCAAGATCCGCTTGCTGAACTTGTAAAGATTGATCCTAAATCAGTTGGGGTTGGACAATATCAACATGATGTATCGCAAAAGAGGCTGAATGAATCGTTAACGTTTGTAGTAGAGACGGCAGTTAACCAAGTCGGTGTGAATGTAAATACAGCTTCAGTTGCTTTATTACAATATGTTTCGGGTTTATCGAAAACTGTTGCGAAAAATATTGTGGCAAAGCGTGAAGAAGAAGGGAAATTTACAAAAAGAACAGACTTAAAGAAAATACCGCGTCTAGGTGCGAAGACATATGAACAATGTATAGGTTTTTTACGTATATTAGAAGGAGCAAATCCGTTAGATCGAACGGGTATTCATCCAGAACAATATAAAAATGTTGAATTGTTATTGAAGATTCTAGGATTATCAAAAGATGATGTAGGGCAGCCGCAGTTGCAAAAGAGCTTAGAAGAAGTAGAGATTTCTAAGTTATCGGAAGAAACGGGAGTTGGAGAACCGACGTTAGTTGATATTATAGATGCACTCATTAGTCCAGAGCGAGACATGAGGGATGAGTTACCTAAACCGCTTCTGAAAAAAGGGATTTTGAAATTAGAAGATTTAAAACGTGGTATGGAACTGGAAGGAACAGTTCGTAACGTTGTTGATTTTGGTGCTTTTGTTGATGTAGGTGTAAAACAAGATGGTTTAGTACATATTTCTAAACTGAGCAAACAGTATGTGAAGCATCCGTTAGATATTGTATCTGTCGGACAAATCGTCAAGGTATGGGTAGATGATATTGATACGAAAAAAGGTCGCGTTGCGCTATCTATGTTGCCGATTGAATAGTAAGAGAAGAGAGCAGATGAAACTGCTCTTTTTTTATGGGATAAAACGTGTAATGGATTATGAGCTTTGATGTATTTTGCTATAATAAAACCAGCATTCATTTAGTAATTTAATTTGATGCCGGTTTTTTTCAAAATATGCGCGTTGCATTTGTTTTTTTAGCCACGTAGGCATAGGAATCCCTCCTTGTTTAATCCTACTCTCAAAAATCTAAGGTACTATTGATGAGAGGTTGGTGAGTGGATTTCTATTTATGCTATGTTTTTAGAAACCACGCTTCTTGAATGAGGATGGGTATATGTACTATTTAATATATGTATAAGGGAGGAGAAAAGTGTAAAAATATTTTTTAGTTTAGGAGGAATGAGAGTGGATACACAAGAAATACAGCGTCTGGTGGAAGAAGTATCACTACAATACTTCGGAATGCCATTTTTACATAAAGCTATGTTTAATAGTAGGTTGCGTACAACTGGTGGACGTTATCTATTGAATACACACAATATTGAACTGAATTATCGATATTACGAAATATATGGGAAAGAAGAGTTAGTCGGAATCATTAAACATGAGCTTTGTCATTATCACTTACATATTACAGGAAAGGGCTATAAGCACCGGGATAGAGATTTTCGTGAACTGTTAAAAGAAGTTGATGCGCCACGCTTCTGTAAACGAATAATTAATGAAGAGAAGGAAAAAAAGGTTTATACGTATGAATGTATGGGCTGTTTGCTTCAATATGTAAGAAGACGTCAAATAAATACCACAAGATATGTCTGCGGAAAGTGTAAAGGGAAACTGAAGCTGATAAAGAAAACATCTTGACAGTGAAAACGCAATCCAGTATATTATAAACATGTCACGTGTGTACAAGATGCTGTGAAAAAACATCTTGACTTACGATGAGAAATTTTATAAGATACAAATTGTCTTTATTATTCCGCAGTAGCTCAGTGGTAGAGCTATCGGCTGTTAACCGATCGGTCGTAGGTTCGAGTCCTACCTGCGGAGCCATACAGAGAAGTACCCAAGTGGCTCAAGGGGCTCCCCTGCTAAGGGAGTAGATCGCTAACGCGGTGCGAGGGTTCGAATCCCTTCTTCTCTGCCATATATACTGGCCCGTTGGTCAAGTGGTTAAGACACCGCCCTTTCACGGCGGTAACACGGGTTCGAATCCCGTACGGGTCACCACTTCGGAGGATTAGCTCAGCTGGGAGAGCACCTGCCTTACAAGCAGGGGGTCGGCGGTTCGATCCCGTCATCCTCCACCATATAAATTATATAAGTAGTATCATCGCGGGGTGGAGCAGCACGGTAGCTCGTCGGGCTCATAACCCGAAGGTCGCAGGTTCAAATCCTGTCCCCGCAACCAAATGGTCCCGTGGTGTAGTGGTTAACATGCCTGCCTGTCACGCAGGAGATCGCCGGTTCGACCCCGGTCGGGACCGCCATTTTAACTTCTGCTATTTGGCAGTTGTTTTTTATTGGACATTATGTTACAATAACATTTGTCTTTGAAAAGAAAATAAACATTTCGATGGGCTATAGCCAAGCGGTAAGGCAACGGACTTTGACTCCGTCATGCGCTGGTTCGAATCCAGCTAGCCCAGCCATTTACGAGCCATTAGCTCAGTTGGTAGAGCATCTGACTTTTAATCAGAGGGTCGAAGGTTCGAATCCTTCATGGCTCACTTTTGTTTTTTCCGCGCGGTCGTGGCGGAACGGCAGACGCGCTAGGTTGAGGGCCTAGTGGGGGAAACCCCGTGGAGGTTCAAGTCCTCTCGGCCGCATCAAAAATCTTTTTTGAAAAAGTACTTGCATTTGAAAATGTAGTATGATAAGATAATTGAGTCGCCAAAATACAACGACGAAAAAACATCATGAATAAGCGCCCGTAGCTCAATTGGATAGAGCGTTTGACTACGGATCAAGAGGTTAGGGGTTCGACTCCTCTCGGGCGCGCCATAACGGGAAGTGGCTCAGCTTGGTAGAGCACCTGGTTTGGGACCAGGGGGTCGCAGGTTCAAATCCTGTCTTCCCGACCACGCGGGTGTAGTTTAGTGGTAAAACAAGAGCCTTCCAAGCTCTGGTCGAGAGTTCGATTCTCTTCACCCGCTTTTAGTTCTTTGAAAACTGAACGAAACAAACAACGTGAAACGTCAATTTTTATTTTTAGATGCTAGACAAACTAACTTTATTGGAGAGTTTGATCCTGGCTCAGGATGAACGC
>NZ_JAKUFT010000078.1:0-21988 GCF_022663605.1 Bacillus cereus group sp. BfR-BA-01379 | reverse complement strand
GTGATTTTTTAACTTTCTTATGAAAAAGCTCTTTTTCAGTAATAACAACAAGCTTTTGCATCGGCATTTCAAATCCTGCATGTAAATCACCTACAGCAATTTGTAACCTTCCAGGCAATAATATATCTGTGCCCTCTACGATATCTGCCTCAATATCATAATCACTTAAAATATGTTGTAGTTTTTTTACACGTTCATCATCAGTTCCGAGCACAACAGTCGTAAAATGCCCTTCGTTCCATCTATCAATTTCAGTTTTCAACAACTGCATCTGTCCATGGAAATCTTGCATTGTTTTACATGTCACATTCACAATGTTTTGCGGATGTGTATGTGCTATGTGACGTAAGAATAACGTTAAATATACAAAACTTCTTTTTTTATGATGAAGAAATTCCTCAAACGAGTGCGAGAAAGATAAATCTTGAATAATTGTTCCCTCACCAAGAAGTGATATATACCATTCCGCCTCTTCCGTTTCAAGATGTGATGCTGTTTCTTGAATACGGGAAATCTCATCTAAAATTACAATACCATCTTCTGGTAAATAATCTATCAGACTAGCAGGTTCGTTATAGAAAATAGATAAATATTTAAACATCTGTTCTATACTTTGCCCGTTTTTTAACATCTCAATTTCATGACTTACCGTCTCAAGCACTGTAGTCTTCAATTTATCATCGGAAAGTTTTTGCATCGTCTTAGTCAAGCCTTCCTCAAGACGCTTAATTCCCGACTTCAATTCTTCCTGTGAAAATAAAAACTCTGTTGCTGGACCAAATCTAACACTGTCTTTTTTATCTTGAGAGCGTTGTTCATCCACATCAAATAATCGAATAGAATCAACTTCTGTGTCGAAAAATTCAATACGAAATGGTAACTCTTCAGTTAATGGATAAATATCTAATATTCCCCCGCGCAAACTGAATTCCCCAGGAGCTTCTACCATCGACTTACGCTCATAACCAATATGATGTAAAGTATGCAAGAATGTATCTAAATCAATCTCTTGCCCTAGATTAATTTCGATTTGCCTTTGCTTCCACAATTCTTTCATTGGTAAAAATCTGCGTAGTCCTGCAACCGGCGCTACAATAATCCCATTCTCTCCTGCAGCCAAACGATTCAATACTTCAATACGTTGCGCCTTCAATTCTGGGCTTGCAACACCAATTTCTGATGCTATCAATTCATTTACTGGGTATAGCCACACATCTTTTTCACCAAGTAACGCCACTAAATCTTCATGTACTTTTTGCGCTTGATATAAATTATGCGTCACAATAAGTTGTGATTTTTTTGTTTTTTTATATAAGGCCGCTATTAATAACGAACGAGAAGAGGTTGCCATACCTGATACAAGCTGTTCTTTTAAACCATCTTCTAATCCATTAATAACCGATTGGATCTCTTCATTTTTATAAAATTGCTCTAATAAACCTATCATTTTCAAAACCCCTCTCAACATAAAGAGCAAGCCACTATATTTTATGCAAATATTTCGGAAAAAGAAAACAGAAAAATGCTTTGGACATGCCAAAGCGACAACATTTTATTGCAGAAATTTTTCATATTCATAATACTCAGGATAAGATGCGAGCGTTTCTTGACACGATTCACAAATCGTTTGTATATATATATTTCCATTCTCATGAAAATGAATCATCTCTACTACTTCTTGCTCTGTTAGTTGAAATAAAACGTCGCTATATACTTTTTCTGCAGTAACGGAGCCTACATTACTCCCGCAGTGTCTGCAATAATAATACCCTTCCATACTAGCCTCCTAAAAATCCAATTACTACTAGTATGGGTAAAAATAAAACAAAATATTCCCAATCATACCCTTAACTATTGAAGGTATTCATGATTTGAAGAAAAGGTTTATTTAACCATTCTTCACATGCATCCGCTGCTTTTTCAATAGAATGACCCACATCAGGAATTTCTTCCGATGTAAAACGTCCTAATACGTAATCTACTACCTTCATTCCATTTTTTGGACGATCAATTCCCATACGAATGCGTTGAAACTCTTGTGTTCCTAAATGTGAAATTGTTGATTTCACACCATTATGTCCACCAGCACTACCTTTCATACGAAGGCGTAATTTACCTACAGGAATGTCTAAATCATCGTACAGAACAACGAAGTCCTCAACATCAATTTTATAGTAATCCATGAGTGGACGAATACTTTCCCCAGATAAATTCATATATGTAAGTGGCTTTAATAAGATTACTTTTTCTCCATTAACAAATCCTGCACCAAATACTCCTTTAAATTTTTGTTCATTCAAAGAAATATTCCAACGCTTTGCGAGTTCATCAATTGCCATAAATCCAATATTATGCCTTGTTAATTCATATTCTCTACCCGGGTTCCCAAGTCCTACTATCAATTTCATTCTTGTACCACTACTTTCTTTTTTCGATACGAAAAGACGTAACCAATCTTGGTTACGTCTCATTCTATCCAATTAATTGAATAATACACTTACAGATTCTTCTTCGTATACACGAATGATTGCTTCTCCGATTAATGGAGCAACTGAAAGTTCATGTACTTTGTCGATTTTCTTCTCTTCCGGTAATACGATAGAGTTCGTTACAACTAACTCTTTAATATTTGAGTTTTGGATACGCTCAATTGCTGGACCAGATAATACTGGGTGTGTACAGCAAGCATATACTTCAGAAGCACCGTTCTCAACAAGAGCGTTTGCTGCTAATGTAATTGTACCAGCTGTATCAATGATGTCATCAATTAAAATTGCTGTTTTACCTTCAATATTACCGATAATGTTCATTACCTCTGATACGTTCGGACGAGGACGACGCTTATCAATAATAGCGATTGGTGCTTTTAGGCGATCTGCCATTTTTCTAGCACGAGTTACCCCACCATGGTCAGGTGACACGATTACGATATCTTTAAGACCTTTTGTTTCAAAGTAATCTGAAAGAATCGGTACACCCATTAGGTGGTCAATTGGGATATCAAAGAACCCTTGAATTTGTGGAGCATGTAAATCTAGAGTGATTACACGAGTTGCACCTGCTGTTTCAAGCAAGTTTGCTACAAGTTTCGATGTAATTGGTTCACGAGAACGCGCTTTACGGTCTTGACGCGCATAACCATAGTAAGGAATAACAATATTAATTGTTTTTGCAGATGCACGCTTTAATGCATCGATCATAATAAGTAATTCCATGATATGTTCGTTTACTGGGAAGCTTGTAGATTGAATAATGAATACATCGCAACCACGGATACTTTCTTCAATGTTAATTTGAACTTCTCCATCACTAAAACGATCAACAGAACATTTTCCTAGTCCTACTCCAATGTGCTTTGCAATTTGCTCAGCAAGTTCCTTATTAGAGTTTAAAGAGAATACTTTCAAATTAGAATTTAGATATTGAGTCGACATCTAGATTAACCCTCCACATTATGATTTTTTCTTATTCAGCAATTGATCAACATAGTCTTCTTTGTTAACTTGACGCGCACGTGCTACAGATAATGCTTTTGATGGAACATTCTCTGTAATTGTAGAGCCTGCTGCCACATAAGCACCATCTTCAACTGTTACAGGAGCAACAAGGTTTGAATTACATCCAATAAATACCCCGTTACCAATCACAGTTTTGAATTTATTCTTACCGTCATAGTTCACCGTAATTGAACCACAACCAAGATTCACGTCTTCTCCAACTTGTGCATCCCCGATATAACTTAAGTGTGAAGCTTTACTTCTATTACCAAAAACAGTTTTTTTGATTTCTACGAAGTTTCCAACGCGTACTTCATCTCCAATAACTGAATCTGGGCGAATATGTGCAAATGGACCAACCGATACTTCTTTACCCAGTTTACTATCATGTACAGTAGATTGACGAATTGTCGTACGATCTCCAATTTCACTATCGCGAATTACTGTATGCGGTCCAATTTCACAATCAGAACCAATTACAGTATTCCCCTCAATAATTGTTCCTGGATGAAGAACTGTATCACTACCGATAATTGCATCAGCAGAAATATACGTGTTACTTGGATCAATAATCGTAACACCATTTACCATGTTCTTTCGGTTGATACGGTTTTTCATAATAATTTCCGCTTGCGATAGAGCGACTCTGTCGTTAACACCTAACGTTTCATCGAAGTGCTCTGTTTGATAAGCCGATACAATATGACCTTCATTTTTTAAAATCTCAATAACATCTGGCAGGTAATATTCACCTTGTACGTTATCATTTGAAACTTTAGAAAGTGAAGCGAATAAAGCTTTATTATCAAAACAATACGTACCTGTATTGATTTCTTTAATAGCTAATTCTTTCTCATTTGCATCCTTATGCTCAACAATCTTTTCAACATGACCATTCTCATTACGAACGATACGACCATATCCAGCAGGTTCTTCTATGTAAGCTGTTAGCACCGTTGCCATTGCCCCTGCTTCTTTATGTTGCTGAAGCAATGCTTCCATCGTTTCAGCAGTTATTAGCGGCGTATCACCACAAATAACTAAAGTTGTTCCTTCTTCATTTGCAAGTACATTTGCAGCTTGATCTACAGCATGCGCTGTACCAAGTTGTTCTGCTTGTAATGCAAACTCACTTACGTTTCCTAGCTGTTCTTGTACCATTTCAGCACCATGTCCTACGACTGTTACAAGTTTCTGCAATCCTAATTGAGATACTTGATCGACAACATGTTGTACCATAGGTTTTCCACATACAGGATGAAGCACTTTGTATAGCTTAGACTTCATACGTGTGCCTTTACCTGCAGCTAGAATCACTGCAAATCTGTTTGACATATAGACCCTCCATCGCAACCTATTTATCCATTAACGATATTATCCTAAATCATCATATATTTCAAGAAACACATTTCAACTATTAAATTTTACCATAATTCTTATACGATGTTTTACTCTTTAGTATCTTTTTTAAGAAATAAGCTATACTATTTAAAATGATTTTGAAAAAATTAGAAGTTTTTCTCTTCAATTTTATGAATTCAGAATTTTCCGTACATAAAATATATAAAAACAAAAAAAACAAACCCCTGTAAATGCTTACAGGAGTTTGTTACAAAATTATAGGGCTTTCTTTAAAAAGCCCTTTTCATTCGAATTTTACGAAGCACCCGCTTCTTCAAACTCAACCTCTTCTAACTCGCCTAAACGATGATACTCTGTTAAAACCGCATCTTGAATTTTAGAGCGTGTACCAGAATTAATTGGATGTGCAATGTCACGGAATTCTCCATCTGGAGTACGTTTGCTTGGCATTGCTACAAATAATCCATTATTACCATCAATTACACGAATATCATGAACAACAAATTCATGGTCTAGAGTAATAGAGGCAATTGCTCTCATGCGGCCTTCTGTGTTTACGCGGCGTAATCTTACGTCAGTCACTTCCATCTTGTGTTCACCACCCTTTTCTAAATAAGCGATATATTTGTATAAATTCCACAAATTTTCTATTTTCCCTTTAATTTTTTAAAAATTTTTAAGATAAAAATTTTTAATGTAATTGAATATAGAGATTAGTGGAGGTTATCGCTTACAAAGAACTACTTAACTAGGGCAATTACTTCGATTTCAACTGAAACATCTTTCGGTAATTTTGCTACTTGTACACAAGAACGAGCTGGCTTATGAGTAGAGAAATAAGAGCCGTATACTTCATTAACAGCATTAAAATCATCCATATCTTTTAAGAATACTGTTGTTTTTACTACTGTATCAAATGAAGCACCCGCTTCTTCTAATACTGCTTGTAAATTTTGAAATACTTGCTCTGTTTGTACTGTCACGTCTCCCGCTACAAGCTCTCCACTTGCAGTTAATGGAATTTGTCCTGAACTATAAAACATATTATTTACAATAATCCCTTGTGAATATGGTCCAATTGCTTGTGGTGCATTGCTTGTTTGAACAACTTTCATATTTTTCCACCCTTTTATTATTTATTTTTACTCTTTAAAAATAGTGCACGAAAAGCAGTTTGTCCATCTATTTTATAATTTATAAATAGAATAAAAAAAAGATAAAGCGATCGCTTTACCTTTTTACTCAGCCTCTACAAGCCCTTCATCAAATGGTGCCAGTGAATAATTTCCCTTTTCCACTTGAATCGCTTTTTCTTTCACATCAACTTCTGATAGACGAATTAATGATACAAAATTATTAATTAGTCTTTCTTCAATATCCGTGGATTCTACTAATACACCAATACCAACAACATTAGCCTTAAACTCTTCTAACATACTCATCATACCTTGAATTGTCCCGCCAGCTTTCATGAAGTCATCAATAATTAAAACATTTGACCCTTCTGGAAGGCTACGCTTTGCTAACGTCATTGTTTGAATTCGCTTAGAAGAACCTGATACATAGTTAATACTAACAGTTGGGCCTTCTGTTACTTTATTATCTTTTCTTGCAATTACTACCGGTACATCTAAGTAATTTGCCACCGCATAAGCAAGTGGAATCCCCTTTGTTGCCACCGTCATAACTGCATCAATTGGTTGCCTAGCAAAAACAGAAGCAAATAAACGACCTGCGCCATTAATATGACGAGGATTACTTAAAAGATCTGTCATATATAAGTAACCACCAGGTAAAATACGACCTGGATTTTCAAATAGGCTACAAAGCTCTCCAATAATGAGATCTGCCTCTTCCGCACTTATATATGGTATATATTTCA
The DNA here is from genome assembly GCF_022663605.1 of Bacillus cereus group sp. BfR-BA-01379. Classification (NCBI taxonomy): domain Bacteria; kingdom Bacillati; phylum Bacillota; class Bacilli; order Caryophanales; family Bacillaceae; genus Bacillus; species Bacillus cereus group sp. BfR-BA-01379. The sequence continues at coordinate 15,247 of NZ_JAKUFT010000078.1, read as the reverse complement.
CTCCTCCTGCTGCTCCTGGTATCGTTTGCAATGTGCCGACCCCTTGTTGTTCAAACGTTTGCTTAATAATAACTAAATCTTCACTAATGGAAGACTTAGCCGATTGATACCTTTCAGCAAAAAAAGTGAGAGAAACTAGCTGACGAGGATTTTGTAACAAGTAATACGTCATATCGACTAATCTTGTACTTCGTCTAATTTTCATACTCTCACCTCAAATCACGAATATTCTAAACAAATCATACCGTATTATACGTCTTTATTCAAGCGTTTCTCGCTCTCCCAACAAACGTACTGCATATACTTGTTCACAAAATCCTTTTAATCCGTTATATATACGATGCATTCGCGAATCATGGTGCACCAGGCCAAATACGGTTGGGCCACTTCCACTCATTAATACGGCATCCGCTCCAAATCGCTTCATCTGCGCCTTAATACGTGCAACTTCAGGATGCATCGCAAATGTTACATCTTCTAAAACGTTACCAACAGTGTCACAAATCCCTTTGTAATCCCCGGCATTTATAACCTCAACCATTTTATCTACATTTGGATGTGTAACTCGATTTAACTTTAAATTTCCATACACATCAGCAGTAGATACACCAATATGGGGTTTTGCTAAAATAACCCAACACGAAGGCGGAGTTTTTATGTGCTCAATTTGCTCTCCTCTTCCAGTGGCAATTGCTGTCCCACCATATACGCAAAACGATACATCTGATCCAATTTCTGCGCCAAGCTCTGCTAACTGGTCAATTGTAAGCCCTAAATTCCATAATTTATTAAGGCCACGTAATGTCGCTGCTGCATCACTACTTCCACCTGCTAATCCAGCTGCTACTGGAATCGTTTTTTCAATAGTAATAGATACGCCTTTTTTTACATTAAACTTCTCTTTTAATAATCTCGCTGCTTGATAAGCTAAATTTCTTTGGTCGTCTGGGACATACCGATTATGGGATAAAATTTCAATACGGTCTTCTGCTAATTCCATTAGTTCTAAACGATCCGCTAAATCAATTGTTGTCATAATCATTTTCACTTCATGATATCCGTCTTGTCTTTTTCCCAGTACATCTAACGACAGATTAATCTTTGCTGGTGCTTTCACTAGTAGCTTCAATCTATTCACCCACTCTATGTACTCAATCTTTTATCGTTTATTTTACCATAAATTTATAGTAAGACGATGACACTTCCCTAATTATAACGAAAAGCATTCAGAATGAAACTACTTATGTAAAATGATGGCACCTTTTAGAGTACAAAAAGCCGAGGAATCACTCCTCGGCTACCGTAGCATAGAAAGTATCTTATAACTACTGGTTTTGTTTCATTAATTGCTGTTCTGCAATTTCTATAGCACGTTTCACCATGTTACCAGCATCTTTCGCACGAATTCCGCCCCAGCCTTCTTTCTGAACAACATCATAAAAGCCTAGCTCTTTTGCAAGCTCTTCTTTAAATTGATTTGACATGACACCTCTTCGTCTACTCAATGCAGAGTCCCTCCTTATTTTGCTACGGTATAATTAGTATGCAAAATAATATAGCTTTTCATTTGTGGGAATATATGTAACGATACATCAATTATAAAATCACTTCATTATGAGGGTCACCATAAAACGTTAACTCCACTGTTTCTGTTAAAACATCCGCATAGCTATACGATACACGTTGCAACGCATCTTCTTGCTGATCCAATTGTACAACAAAAACAGAACGGTACGTTTCTGCAAGTACACCTGATTGTTCTACTGTTTTTCTTCTCCCACTATTTGCCTTTAACATCAGTCTCTGTCCAAGATGGTGATCTAATTCGCTTTTAATTTCATCTAAACGTTTTGACATATACTTCGTTACACCTCGCTGTAATTTAGAGTGAACACTTAAAACACGATATATCTATCCCAATTATTAACCGCAACTCACAGGCAATATCATTATAAAAGCATTATGCGTTCGAATAGATAGAAGAAATACTATATTGTAAAAGTATCATTATGTAGTCTGTGCGTTCTTATCTCTTTTTATCCAAGTTGATTTAAATCCTTTCCATACAAAAAAGCAAGATACATATGTACCTTGCTTATTCTTCATAATGTTGAAAGGGTAATCCAGTTCGTAAAATCCCCCTCGTTTCAATCCCGCCAAGTCCCTTTTCACCGGTAATCGTATTACGTACAACATCCCATACATTGACTCTCTCCATAAATGACGTAAAACTAATTTTACCCACCACATATACAGGATCTAGTGCGTGAATATTAATTCTAGATGGTGAACTAGCAAAATTAGCGCCTGCTCGAATTAATGCTTCAAAGTGTGATTGGCATGCCCCGGCAAAAATAACGAGTTGATCCAATGATGGATATTTTTTTCTCACTTCTCGAACAGCCTGTACAAAATGCCTTGAATGTCTATATGCTGCTAAATCTCCCTTTACACCTTTTGACTTTGTATATGCATCGTGCCCCGTAATAACTAAAATGTCCGGGCGAAAATGATCTATTAAATCTACTACTTTTTCATGCATCTCTGTTTCTTTACAATGAATACCTTGTACAGGAACACCAATTTTATTATATAAGTCTAAGCACTTGCGCAAATATAACGGGTCTCCATCTATATGCAATACACGTCCCGGCATTTGAAAATAATTCACCTCACTTGTATATCCACCCGTTGAAGTGTGTTCGTGCCTTTGTTTCATTAATACATAATCTTGTTGAAACAATCGATACGTACGCTCCATCGTTTCTTTCTCACGCTTCGCTCTTTTTTTATGTTCTCGTTGATCTATACTAATTAAATCTTCAAGTGGTGCGTCTGCCACCAGTCTAATTTCCTCTCCAAACAATATAGCTATCTCGCCTTTTATTTCTATAATACGAAAAAGAATATCCCTATTATGAGAATATCGTTCCACTAATTCTCCAACATGTAAAACCATTCTCCTACCTCCAAACTCGTTAGGCCATCTTACCTGTTTTTAAAGTATGAATGTAGGGGCGGAAAGGTGACAAAAGGGACAGTTCAAGTTGAACTGTCCCTTTTCTATTCTCATGACAATTTATGAAGAACTAATGCATTACTTAATGTTGCAAACTCCTCGATAGATAGCGTTTCGCCTCTTCGTTTTGGATCAATTCCTACTTCTGTTAAAATTCGATCCAACAACTCTTTATCTTTCGGGAAACCATTTAAATTATTTGATAAATTATTCATTAAAGTTTTACGACGTTGTGCAAAACTTGCTCGTACTACTTCAAAGAAGAATGTCTCATCTGTTACTTCTACAACTGGTTTCGGACGCTTCAGGAGACGAATAATCGCAGAATCAACATTTGGTTGTGGCACAAACACTGTACGCGGTACAGTCATAACTGTTTCTACCTCTGTATAATACTGAATAGCAATGGATAAAGAACCATATTCTTTCGTTCCAGGCTTAGCAGCTAAACGATCTCCGACTTCTTTTTGCATCATAACAACAAATCCACGAACCGGTAATTTCTCTTCCAGCAATTTAAATAAAATTGGCGTTGTAATATAGTATGGTAAATTAGCTACTACCATTACATCTTGCCCTTCCTCAAATTGCTCACTAAACACCTCATGTACATCTGCCTTTAATACATCTTTATTGATAACTGTAACATTGTTGTACGGAGCTAACGTCTCATCTAAAATCGGTAATAATCTTTGATCAATTTCAAAAGCCACTACTTTTTTAGCACGCTTCGCTAATTGTTCTGTTAACGCACCGATACCTGGTCCAATTTCAATTGCACCACTTTCTGAACCAATTTCAGCGTGATCGACGATACGATTTAATACATTCGTATCAATTAAAAAATTTTGTCCTAAACTTTTTTTGAATGAAAATCCGTACTTTTCAACAATATCTTTCGTACGATTTGGCGTTGCGATATCCTTCATTTTCTTTCCTCCTGTATGACTTGCTTATAAGCCTCTGCAAATGCTTCTTTTGAAACTTGAAACATTTGTAAACGTTTATGTAACTGTTTTGCGTTTGTATAACCAATCTTTAATAGCTTACCCATTCTTTCTCTGCGACTCTTTGCCATCTCTCCGCCCACTAAGCCTGCATCGACTAGATCGCTCCAACTAATTTCACTTGTGTAAGCTTCCATTTCTTCATGTATATTCTCTAAAGCTCGGCGAATTGATTCATTAGTAGCATGTTCAATTCCGACACCCTTTTTCCTTTTAGCAAGTGCTTCTTCCTTCGGTAAAAAAGCATGTTTACATCCAGGAACCTTATCAGAAATAATCTTCCGAATACGCTCTCCAGGATAATCCGGATCTGTAAAAATAATAACGCCTCGTTTTTGCAGCGCTAATTTAACTTGCTCAATAACATGATCACCGATTGCTGAACCGTTCGTTTCAATTGTATCCGCATCAACAGCACGCTTAATCGCAACTGTATCATCTTTACCTTCTACAACGATAATCTCTTTAATTTTCATGCTTGCCTCCACACTCGTTTCGTCTCTACTTAGTAAAACAAAAAAATGACGACTTTTCCATTATTATTTTCCCCATTCTTACATTTTAAAAAATAGAATGTCCAAAACTTTGTTCTCTCTCCTTATTGTAGCACTTCCTCATTCACCTTTATTTTCTCTATCACTCCTGCTATTTTTTCACAAAACTAAAAAAAGAATGGGTTCTCCCACTCCTTTTTATTCAACACCAAATAAAGCTTTTGCATTCTTTGTTGTTACTTCTGCTACTTCCTCATAAGAAATCCCTTTTAAGTTCGCAATTTCTTCTGCTACGAGTTTTACATAACTCGGTTCATTTCGTTTCCCTCGAAATGGATGTGGTGTTAAATATGGACAGTCCGTCTCTATTAACAATTTCTCTAACGGAATCTCCGCAGCAACCTCTTTCGGTTTCTTAGCATTTTTAAATGTAACTGGTCCGCCCAACGAAATTAAAAAGTTCATATCAACACATCGCTCTGCTACTTCTACGCTGCCACTAAAGCAATGCATAATGCCTCCCACTTCAGCCGCATTCTCTTCTTCTAGAATATCAACAATATCTTGAGTTGCATCGCGGTTATGTATAATAATCGGCAATTTTACTTTTTTCGCTAATGCAATTTGTTTACGGAATACTTCCTTCTGTATTTCTTTTGGAGACTTATCCCAGTGATAATCTAAGCCCATTTCTCCAAGTGCAACAACTTTAGGATGGGAAGCAAGTTCTTCTAACCAAGCTAAATGTTCTTCCGTCATGTCGATTGCATCAACTGGATGCCATCCAACTGCAGCATAAATAAAATCATAAGTTTCAGCTAATTCAATCGCCTTTTTAATCGTTACTTCATCAAAACCAACAACAACTGTATAAGTAACTCCTGCTTCTTTCATTCGTGCAATAACTTCTTGCAAATCCTCTTCAAATTGCTCTGCATTCAAATGTGAATGTGTATCAAACAACATCATACATAACTCCTTTTATATTGAAATCAAGTTTATTCTACACAAATAAGCTCTTTACTAACTTAACGATAACAATACTACAATCTTAATGCAAAAATTGAGAGTGTAAAAAGAAAAAAGACGCTTCACACATGTTACACGTGAAACATCTCTTTTCTTGTCTTAATTACTTAATTTTTGTACCGTTTGGTAGATTTTGGTCGATTGTTGCTAATGACAATACGCCATTCTCTTCACCCGCTAAAATCATACCTTGTGATAATTCACCGCGTAGTTTTACAGGTTTTAAGTTTGTTACACAAATAACCTTTTTACCTTTTAGGTCTTCTGGCGAATAGAATTTTGCAATTCCAGAAACAACTTGACGCTTTTCTGTACCTAAATCTAGCTGGATTTTTAACAACTTATCTGCTTTTTTCACAGGCTCAGCAGATAATACTTCAGCTACGCGTAATTCTACTTTAAAGAAATCATCAATTGTAATTTCTTCTGCCTTCGGTTCTTCTTCTTTTTTCTCTTCTACTTTAGGAGCAGAGGCTTTCATTTGTTCTTTAATGTACTCTACCTCTACTTCCATTTCTAAGCGTGGGAAAATTGGTTGTCCCTTTTCTACTTTTGTTCCAGCTGGAATACAGCCAACTGTAGATAGACTTTCCCAAGACTTATGTGCTTCATCAGTAAGGCCAAGCTGAGTAAACATCTTGCTTGGTGCTACTGTTAAGAATGGCATAAGCATAATACCTGTTTGACGAAGTACTTCTGCTAAATGGGCCATTACAGAAGCTAACTTTTCACGATCATTCTCATCTTTTGCTAGTACCCAAGGTTGTGTTTCATCAATATATTTATTCGTACGGCTAACCAGTTGCCAAATTGAGCTTAATGCTACAGAGAATTCCATATTCTCCATTGCTTCTTCTACTTTTTTCAATGTATCCTGTGCAAACGTTACTAACGTTTCATCGAATTCCGTTACATTCGCTTTAAATGCAGGGATTTCTCCGTTAAAGTACTTATCAATCATAGCTACTGTACGATTTAATAAGTTACCTAAGTCATTTGCTAAATCGAAATTAATACGCTCCACGAATCCTTCTGGTGTGAATACGCCATCAGATCCGAATGGAACTTCACGAAGTAAGTAATAACGTAATGCATCTAATCCGTAACGATCAATTAATGTAACTGGATCTACTACGTTTCCTTTTGACTTACTCATCTTTCCATCCTTCATTAAAATCCAACCATGAGCAAAGACTTTTTTCGGAAGAGGTAAGTCTAATGCCATTAAAATGATTGGCCAATAAATTGTATGGAAACGAACGATTTCTTTTCCAACTAAATGCACATCAGCCGGCCAGAACTTCTTATACATCTCTTGATTTTCTGTTCCATAACCTAATGCTGTAATGTAGTTAGATAATGCGTCAACCCATACGTAAATAACGTGTTTTGGGTTGCCTGGAACACGAACTCCCCAGTCAAATGAAGTACGAGAAACAGCTAAATCTTCTAAGCCTGGTTTAATGAAGTTATTAATCATTTCATTCTTGCGAGACTCTGGCTGAATGAAATGTGGATTATCTTCATAGAATTTTAATAGTCTGTCGACATATTTACCCATTCTAAAGAAATACGATTCCTCACGAACAAGTTCTACATCATGACCACTATCTGGGCTTTTTCCTCCAACTACTTTGTCACCTTCCATAATTGGATCTACTAATTGATGCGCTGTATAGAATGTCTCATCTTGTACAGAATACCAACCTTCATATTCATCAAGATAAATATCACCTTGATCTACTAGTTGCTTGAAGATTTTTTCAACAACATCTTTATGACGATCTTCAGTTGTACGAATAAAATCATCATAAGAGATATCCATTTTCTCCCAAAGCTCTTTAATTCCTGCAACGATATTATCCACATATGCTTGTGGTGTCACGTTTAATTCTTCTGCTTTCTTTTGGATCTTCTGTCCATGCTCATCAGTTCCTGTTAAATAATGAACATTATATCCTTGCATACGCTTATATCGTGCCATCGCATCTCCTGCTACTGTTGTATAAGCATGTCCAATGTGTAATTTTCCACTTGGATAATAAATTGGGGTAGTAATATAAAAGGACTTGTTTTCCTCTGTCATTGTTTTGGACCTCCCGGATAACCTCATATGTATTTATAAACAGTATATCAAAAACTTATATATAAAGTGAAACTTTAATCTGTGGGGCTTTGTTCACTCCCGCGGATTATTAGCCCGTACCAATCGGGCTTTTACGAGCAGCCCGATCCACACTGGACTTCTTTCCTCCAATCGAGTTTTGAAGTGGGAATCTTACTACTCGTTAACATGGGATAAAAAACGAGTTAATACCTAGTGCCTTTATCATCTATTACTCATATTTCAAGAAAATATACAATCCTCACTTGCAATTTATAATTTTTTCAGAAAATAAAGTTAAATAATAGTAGAAATTACTCGCATTCTATTATATATAAGAAGTAAGAAATCTATAAATCTTTTTAAAAAATATAGAATTTAAGAATTGACGGAAATGTAAATGATTGGTATCATATGTCCATAGGGTATTTTGTCGAAAAATGACGAATCTAGAAAATAGACTCGAAACTTATAAACTATTTCTTTAGGAGGAAAAGAATTATGAAATCTACTGGTATCGTTCGTAAAGTTGATGAATTAGGTCGTGTAGTAATTCCAATCGAATTACGCCGTACTTTAGGTATTGCAGAAAAGGATGCTCTTGAAATCTACGTTGATGACGAGAAAATCATCTTAAAAAAATATAAGCCAAACATGACTTGCCAAGTAACTGGTGAAGTATCTGATGGTAACCTATCTTTAGCTGAAGGTAAAATTATCTTAAGCAAAGAAGGCGCTGAGCAAATCTTAAACGAACTTCAAGATTATATCGAAACAGCAAAATAAGCTTCTCAATTATGAGAAGCTTATTTTTTATCGACATGATAGATTTGATATACATCGCGTTTCGACAAAACTCGATCTTTAGCGACTGTTTTTATCGCCTCTTTTGAATTCATACCTTTTTCATTTATATAATGTTCAATATGATCATATACCGAAATAGATTCCCACCATTGTTCTTCTGGGACAGGTTCTTCCGTTGAACCAGCTACTAAAATACAAAACTCGCCACGAACTTCATTTTGTTTCGTCCACTCAATTGCTTCCTCGACTGTTCCACGAATAAATTCCTCGAATTTTTTCGTTAACTCTCGACATAATACAATTTCCCTATTTCCCAACACTTCTTGCATTGAGATTAAAGTATCATCTAAACGATGAGGCGCTTCATAAAACATCATTGTAGTTTGTACATAACGAAGCTTCTCTAACTCCATTTTTCTTTCTTTTTTATTTCTTTGTAAAAATCCATAGAAATAAAATTGTTTTGTTTCAAGACCTGAAGCAATTAATGCTGTAAGGGCTGCATTTGCCCCAGGAAGCGGGATAACATGATACTGTTCCGCTACAGCCTCTACAACAATATCGTAACCTGGATCGGAAATACAAGGCATACCAGCATCACTAACAAGTGCCACTGTCTTTCCTTCGTCTAACTTATCTAATATTTTCTTCCCACTTACTTCCTTATTATGCTCATGGTAACTCATAACAGGTGTTTCAATTTCGAAGTAATTACAAAGTTTTTTCGTTTGTCTCGTATCTTCAGCAGCAATTAAATCAGCTTCTTTTAAAATTCGGATTGCACGAAATGTCATATCTTCTAAATTTCCAATAGGAGTTGGTACTAAATATAAAACTCCCTTTTCATTTTGTTGAAAGCTTTTTTGTTGCCACATAGCGTTCTCCTTTTTGCATATATTCTTCTTTTTGTTTTCTATTTAATTGCTTAAAATAGTACTCTGCTTGCATCGCTGTACGCTTATCTTCATGAGATTCTACATATTTTAAAACAACAGGAAGCCTAGCACGCGTATACCTAGCTCCCTTTCCGCTATTGTGCGTCTGAATCCGCTTCTCTATATGATTTGTATATCCAGCATAATAACTTCCGTCAGAGCACTCTACTACATAAAAACAATGCTTATTCTTCTCCATATAAAATTGAACGAATCTCCTTTGTATATTCATTATTTTCTTCATATACAAAAAGAGGTGGCAATATTTTTAAATCTGCGTTTCCGTCCTTAATTCCTTCAATTAACAACGTATTTGCTTCTTTCCCTGCCTTTGGATAAACAAACCGTACACGTTTTGGTTCAATTTTGTATTTACGCATTAATGTAACAATATCTAGTAAACGGCCTGGACGATGTACAAATGCTACTTTCCCGCCTTGCTTTACTAGCTGACTACTTGCAGATACAACATCCTCTAATGTACACATAATTTCATGACGAGCTATCGCTAAATGTTCATTCATATTTTTCTCAGACGTTGCAGGTGTTTGAAAATAAGGCGGATTACATGTGACAACGTCATATTGATGACGTCCAAGTTTCTCCGGCATATCTTTCAAATCCCCGTGTATTAAGTAAATTCTTTCTTCTAACTTATTGTATTGAACGCTTCTGATTCCCATATCATATAAACGTTCTTGAATTTCCACACCTGTAATATTCCCTTTCGTTCTTGTGCTTAATAGAAGGGGCACAACTGCATTACCTGTACACAAATCAAGTAAATTACCTTTTTGAATTGGTACCCAAGCAAAGTCTGCAAGTAAAACAGCATCTAACGAGAAATTGAATACTGATGGGCTTTGTACAATCTTCATATCTTGCGCTAATAAGTAATCTAAACGTTCATCTTCATATAAATTCATATGTTACTCCTTTTCTTACACTTAACCTACCCTATTTCACCTTCTACTAATAAAAAACATATTTCATTCTACTCTCATGTATAAAAAATTACCTTTCCAATTATCATTGGAAAGGTAATTTCACTTTTTATTTAAAAATGACAGGCAGAATAAACAATCTCCCTCTTTACGTACACTTCCATAATGTAGATTACAAATATGAAAACCTTCTTGATATAGTCTTGCTAAATTATCGTAGCCTTCACCAATATCAGCTGTCTTCGGCTTCACTTCTTTACGTTTTTGAGTTTTTTGTTTTTCTTTAATCTGCACTTCTTCAAAACGGTGTCGCAAATTTTCATTTTCCATTTTTATATGTTGGTTTTCTTCCAACAACTCTGCAAGATGTTGTTTTAATTCTCCCAACTGTTTGTATAAATGTCCAATTTGCTCTTCCATACTAGAAACCGATGCAAAAATATCTTTTTTCTCCACAAGCACCCACCTCATTAATCTGTGGTTTGACTCGAAACGACCCCTTTATTCACTAACTCATCTAACGTATATTCAACTATCCGTTCCTTGTCTACTAGTTCCACTTGAATTAATCTTTCTAAAATATTTAATCCGATAACACGGCCAGTACCATGCGGGGTTTGTATACGTTGATCTAAATCAGGAAGTTGTTCCTTTGCTGCCTCATATTCATCATTCTCATATTTTAAGCAACACATTAAACGACCACATAAACCAGAGATTTTTGCAGGATTTAATGATAAATTTTGATCCTTTGCCATCTTAATAGATACAGGTTCAAAATCACCTAAAAAAGTAGAACAACAAAGCATACGACCACATGGACCAATACCACCAAGCATCTTTGCTTCATCACGAACACCAATTTGTCTTAGTTCAATTCTTGTCCTAAAAATTGCTGCTAAGTCCTTCACCAGTTCGCGGAAATCAATCCGACCATCCGCAGTAAAGTAGAAAATAATCTTATTGCGATCGAACGTATACTCTACATCTACAAGTTTCATATCAAGATTATGCTCTACTACCTTTTGCTGACAAACTTGATATGCTTCTTTCGCAGCATGTTTGTTCTCTTCAACAATGGTACGATCATTTTCATTTGCAATACGAATAACCTTTTTTAGCGGTAATACAACGTCGTTTTCATCAACTTGCTTTTTGGTAATAACTACTTTTCCGTACTCAATACCTCTTACTGTTTCTACAATTACAAACTCATTTTCAGAGATATCGAACTGATTCGGATCAAAGTAATATACCTTTCCGGCCTTCTTAAAGCGAACACCTACTACATCATACAAAACGGTCATCCCTCCTGCAACCGCAACACTAACTGTTCGAACACAAGCTGCGCATTTACATTAGCGTTGATTCTATTTTTTGCCTCTAATATATTAAAGAGAGCTGATACAATGCGCTTCTGAGCATAGGAGAAAGATTCAAACATCTCTTTCTGCTCATGAAAAACAAGACGATCTTCTTCTCCAAGTTGAACATATAATAAATCCTTATAAATAAGGAGTAACATATCTAAACCTTGCTGTAATTGTTCTTTCTCTCCAAAGTGTTTTCCCCATTTTTCTTGTACAAAAAAAATAGAGGCTTTATCCTTTTCGAGCGCTTCACATAATTTTATCACTAAAGCTCGTGCTTGTGCAAACCATTCATCACTACATAAAGCTAAAGCTTCATCAAAACTATTCGTGAGTTGTGCAGCAAGTGTCGATAAAGACGATGTAATACCTTCATCCTGTAATCTTCTAATTAAAGATTCCGTAGGTAATGGTCTAAATGTAACAACTTGACAGCGAGATAAAATCGTATTTAAAATTTGATGACTTTGTTCAGTAAGTAAAATAGCTGTTGTATCACTACTTGGTTCTTCTAAAAATTTCAAGAGTGTATTCGCTGCATTTGCTGTCATACGGTCTGCGTGCTCAATAATATATACTTTTTTATTTGCTTCTAATCCTGTTTTTGAAAACTCTTCTTGTAAATCATGAATTTGTTGCTTCTTAATAGATAATCCGTCTGGTTTTACAATATGTAAGTTCGGGTGGTTACCTGAATCAATTCGCTTACAATTTGTACATACATGACAAGGCTCTACCCCATTCCGCTGAGAACAGAGGAAACTCTTTGCCATTTGAATTGCCGTCGCAAACTTTCCTGTCCCTTTCCCTCCCTCTAACAAGTAAGCGTGGGATATACGCTCTTTTGCAATGCTATTCATCAACATTTTTACACCGATGGGTTGTATAGCAGAAAGCTGCTCCCACGTCTTCGTCATAATGCATACCTCACTTATTTCATTCTTTCCTTCTATTATAACAATTTATCTTCTATAATCTGAACAACTTCTTCTATAAGTTTTTCCATTGGTTGATCAGCATTTACTAATACAATACGATCCGAGAAACGTTCTACAACTTGTAAATATCCTTCACGCACACGTTTATGGAAAGAGATATCTTCCATATCTAATCGATTCACTTCACGTCCTGCATCTTTTTCAATTCGAGCTAAACCAATCTCTGGTTCAATGTCTAAGTAAATCGTTAAACTTGGCATACAGTCCTCTGTTGCGAAACGATTGATCTCAAATACTTTATCCATACCTAATCCTCTTGCATATCCTTGATACGCTAAAGAGCTATCTATAAAACGATCACATAATACAAGGTAGTCCTCGTTAAGTGCTGGCATAACTTTTTCCACCAAATGTTGTCTACGTGCAGCAGCGTACAGAAGCGCCTCTGTACGTGCTTCCATCATCGTGTATTCTTGTTTATGTAAAATCGTTCTAATATCCTCAGAAATCGCAATACCACCTGGTTCTCTCGTCGCCATTACCTTTTGTTCTTTTTGTTCAAAGTATGGCAATAAACTTTGAATTAACGTTGTCTTACCAGAACCTTCTGGACCTTCAATTGTTACAAATAATCCCTTCATCCTAAAACCCACTTTCTATATCATACACTTTCATATATTTCGTACTGCCTTGAAAACGAGCGCCTGCTTTCTCTAAATACATAATTTGCTCTTTATGTTCTGAAGTAATTCTTTCCCCATACATAATCAATGGAATTCCAGGTGGATACGGAATCACCATTTCTGCCGCTATCATCCCAACTGCTTCCTCTACAGATACTACTTTTGTTTCATATCCTTCCAGTTGTTTATATGTATACGGTAAAGGAGAAATTTCTCCTTTATAAGTATAACGAATAGATTCCTTCTTGTCTTTCACCTCATAATATTGCAATACCACTCGGATCATCTCTATAGCCTTCATATACTCCTTATTTACTTGCAAGGGCAAAATAAATAGGACATTATATGGATCCGCCATTTCTGTATATATACCGACCTTTTCAAATACAGACTGTAATTCGTATCCTGATAACTGACAACGTGTCTGTACGGTAACCTTTAACTCGTCTTGTAATGGATATTGTAAAATAGCTATTTGTGGGATAGAACACAATTCTTCTTTAAATTCCCGTAAAAACTCGACAATTTCATCCTGTCCCTTTTCTTTTATACGCGCTATTGTAAAGCGTGCAATATCAAGAGAAGTCATAATTGGATACGATGGACTACTCGATTGTAGCATATTTAAATAGGTAGAAACTTTTTCTTCCTTCACTAGGCGACTATTTATATGTAAATAAGATCCCATCGTCATGGCGGGTAATGTTTTATGTGCAGAATGAACTACAATATCTGCACCATATGCTAATGCTGACTTTGGAAATGCCCCCCCTAAACAAAAATGAGCACCATGTGCCTCATCTACTAAAACGGGGATTTTATGTGCATGTGCATAAGTGATGCTTGCCTCTAGATTCATCCCCATACCATAATAATTAGGATGCGTTAAAATGAGTGCTTTAGCATTTGGATATTTTTCAATTGCTTCCTTAATAACTTCATCATGAATTCCCGCTGGTACATTATAAGCTTCATCAATCCATGGATCTAAAAAAATTGGATTTGCTCCCGCTAATTTTAAACCATTAATAATTGATTTATGACAATTTCTTTGTACAAGAACAATATCATTTTCCCCGCAACAAGACAAAATCATTGCTAAGTTCCCTACTGTTGAACCATTAATTAAAAAATAACTTTTTTCCACTTCATATACATCAGCTAATAATTGTTGTGCCTCATCTATACATTCAAATGGACTATGTAAATCATCCAGCCCTGACAACTCAGTTACATCGATAGATAGTATATCTTCAAACTCCTCTACTGCCTCCCTAGGGAAGTTTAAACCATTTTTATGACCTGGAACATGAAAGGACAACGGTCCTCTTTCTTTAAACTCTATTAATGCCTCATATAAAGGTATGCGATTTTGATTCATCTATATCTCTTCCTTATTATTTCATTCTTCCTCTATTATACAGAACAAAAAAAATAATAGGCATATGCCTATTTAAAAATATGATACTTCTAATTTCCGAAGCTGTTTTAAATAATATATATACTTCGGATCATTTGTCTCCGTATTCACCATATCTTTTTCACATTCATAACATATTAAATTATTATAAACATATATCCCTTCTTTTCTTTCTGTCTCACAAACAATACAAACTTCATTTTTTGATTTCATATCCTTCCCTCCCTAATTTAAATGGACATATTTTATACTCCTATTCCTTAACAATTTACAGAAAAATATACATCAACCTCTTATATAATATGATTAATCCTTGGGCAACGTGTTTGTATTATCATTACTTCTTTTTACGTACTGTTTGAAAACACAAAAAAACACAAGTCAAAAGACTTGTGTTTTTAATTGCTTGGCGACGTCCTACTCTCACAGGGACAAGGTCCCAACTACCATCGGCGCTAGAGAGCTTAACTTCCGTGTTCGGTATGGGAACGGGTGTG